>CAIUDS010000418.1 GCA_903897985.1 uncultured delta proteobacterium | reverse complement strand
CGGAGTTCCCTGGAGGGCAAAGAGCGGACTGATGGATCGGGAATCCGAAACCGAGTGATGCTGGAGAAAATTCTTCAGATTTAAAAGCTCCAGCTCTCTACCCACGAAGGGAGCGTTTTCCACCAGGGAAGCCCGTTCCCATTTTTCCACCAGCTGAATGTTTTTCTTCTGTACCGTGAAGACCTGGACCGGCTGGGTCTTGCCCTTGACCTGGATGGTTCCCAAATCCTTGCATTCAAACCGGCTCTTGACCTGTTTATGGACCTCCTCGCTGATCATAATCTCGCCCACCGGCGCGTTGCTCTCCAGCCGGGAGGCCAGGTTGACCGCGTCTCCGTATACGGTGAAATCCCCGGCGCGCTCTTTTCCCACCGGGCCGGCCACCACCAAGCCGGAATTGATCCCGACCCTCATCCCGAGCGCGATGTTTTTATCCTTCAGGATCTGGTTGATCTGGTCCAGGTGCGCGAACATGGCCACGCCCGATCGGACCGCGGCCTCGGCGTCAAACTCGCTGGCCAGTTTGGCTCCAAACAGGGCCATGATGCAGTCTCCCTCATACTTGTCAATGTATCCGCCGTGAGTCTCAATATCCCGGGTGAAGGTTTTGAAACACTGGTCAATCACAAAATGGAGTTCCTCCGGGTCCAGCTTTTCAGAAATGGAAGTGAAGCCTTTGAGGTCCAGAAACAGGATGGTAACGGTTTTTCTTTCCCCGGGCCGGAGCTTAGGAATCGGGGGCCGCGCTTCTTTTTTCTCGCCGCTGAACTGATTTAATTGCGCCTTGAAATCCGAAATCCAGTTGTTTTTCATGATGGATTCCCGGCCGGGCCTGCCGGCTGGGGATCAGAAAAACGATTCTGAACTTTCATCCCCGACCTAAGGGTTATAGGACCATGCTCGCGGTCTCCGAGAGTTGGTCTTGACCAGAAACAGGATCTTGCTTGGCGGAGAAGTCTCCGCAGGAGACCATTAAGGGCGGACTTAAAACCATCGGTGCAACTCCGATCAAGGTTTTGTTCCCGGCCATGTTCGCCTCCTTTCCTGGAATGGGACTCTTGGGAAAATTTTTCAAGCCTCTCTCATTTCCCCTATTAGTCATATCACTATTATGAGAAAAGGGCAAGAAGTCTGCCCGGTGGGGGAAATGCATTTCAAAAAATAATTGTCCGGACTGACCGCCTAGCCCAGCCAGAGGCAGGGGTTGGGAATTCCGATGGGGTTGATACTAAATTTAAAGAGTGATACAAATATTGGGGGCAGGTCACATTGGTTATGACTCTGATCATTCTCAGAATATGGAGGAATAAAGATGGGACAGATGGGATCTAGGTTTTGGGCGATGGCATTATCAGGAGTCCTGATTCTTGCCAGTCACTGCGAGCAAAAATCGAATCAGAAGAATTTGCCGATTACCCCGGCAGAAGGTGGTTCCGAGCTGCAAATCAGTTTTGCCAAAGCCAGCAATTGGTCAAAGGTCTCGTCCGGCGACGCCCATGCCTGCGCGATCCTGGGAAACGGCTCGCTCTGGTGCTGGGGGCACAATAATTCAAGCCAACTCGGGGATGGCGCCAGCACGGATCGGATTTCTCCGGTCTGGGTCAGCTCTAAAACCAAATGGTCTCTGGTTTCAGCCGGTTCTGATCATACCTGCGCCAAAAAATCCGATGGCACACTCTGGTGCTGGGGGAACAATGATTCGGGCAAGCTCGGGATCGGCGATTCGCCGAACCAGGTTCAATCCTCTCCGGTCAAGGTCAATAAGGCCAAAGACTGGAAAATCGTCTCGTCCGGAACCAATCATACCTGCGCGCTCAAGATTGACGGGACGCTTTGGTGCTGGGGCGACAACGGCTATGGCGAGTTGGGGATCGGGAACACCATGACCAAGAAATCCCCGGTCAAGGTGAATAAGGCCACCACTTGGAAAACCGTTTCCGCCGGGAACAATTTCACCTGTGGCCGCAAGGGCGGAACGGTCTGGTGCTGGGGCAACTCCGATCAGGGGCAGGTCGGGGACGGAACCACCGCGGCATCCCGGTGGCTCCCGGTCCAGGAAGCCACGGACGCATCCAACTGGACCGTGGTTGCCGCCGGGGGCAATCATGCCTGTGGGCGGCGGAGCGACGGCTCGCTCTGGTGCTGGGGAGACAATTCCTTCGGCCAGCTCGGGGACGGGACCACTTTGGACAGAAACCTCCCGACCCGGGTGGGTCTGGAAAATACTTGGGTGGCAGTCGCGGCCGGGACCAATCACACCTGCGGGAAAAAGTCGGACACCACGGTCTGGTGCTGGGGGGAGAACCGGGACTTCCAGCTCGGGGACGGGACCAGCGTGGATCGAAATTCTCCGGTCCAACTGGTGGACAACTTGCATAATGCGATCACTGACCTGAGCGCGGTTTCGATCGGGAATGCTTTCAGTTGCGCGATAAATGCAAAAGGCGCCGCCATTTCCTCCAAGGTCTGTGCGGGCCAGGGTCCGGTCAATTGCGAGATGAGCTTAGACGGGACCATCATTTCCTGGGGTAAAAACGATTCCGGACAGCTCGGGGACGGGACTACGGTTGAAAAAACCGCTCCGGTAGAAGTTGCCATTACCACTTCCTGGGCAGAAATCGAGGCCGGAAGCGGCCATACCTGCGCGGTGCGCAATAGCGGCTCGCTCTGGTGTTGGGGCTGGAATTTTGTGGGACAGCTTGGGATCGGCAACACCCTTGACCAGAAAAGCGCGATTCAGGTCGGAACCGCTTCTGATTGGTCCAGCGTTTCCGCCGGAGGAGGGCATAGTTGCAGCCTGAAGCGAAACGGGACGCTCTGGTGCTGGGGCTATAATAAATATGGAGAGCTTGGGGACGCGACCCATATTGATCACTGGACTCCCCGGCAGGTCGGGACCGATACCGATTGGCAGATGGTTTCAGCCGCGTTTATGAGCACCTGCGCGCTCAAGACCAACAACGACCTTTACTGTTTTGGAAATAATAAACAGGGCAATCTCGGAGATGGAACCACCGCAAACCGGAAAGTCCCGACTCTGGTCACCGGCGGGCATCAGTGGCTGACGGTAGAGGCGGGAAGTTATTTCACTTGCGGCAAGAGCGTGCTCGGAAGCATCTGGTGCTGGGGGGATAATGATAACGGCGAGATCGGGGACGGCACCAGCGTGGATCGGCCTATCCCCACCCAGGTCGGCTCGGATACCGATTGGGACACGATTTCCGCGACCACCGATCATGCCTGCGCGATCAAAAACAATGGCACGCTCTGGTGCTGGGGCTGGAATTCTTCAGGATGCGTGGGCAATGGGACCACCGAGGATCAACTCACGCCGTTTCAAGTCGGCTCGGATACGGACTGGGATACGGTGGGTGCCGGGGAAGATCATACCTGCGCCCGAAAAACCAACGGCTCAATCTGGTGTTGGGGCTCTGACAAATATGCCCAAATCGGAGCCGCGGGAACCTATGGCCAATTTGTATATGTGTCACCCGGCCAGGTGGGAACCGATACGGGATGGACTTCGCTTACGGTGGGCGGCCGGCATAATTGCCTTCTCAAGAACGATGACACCCTCTGGTGCTTTGGAAATAATGAGGACGCCCAATTGGGAAATGGCACCAAAGGCAAAAACGCCTACGCCCTTTTGCCGACCCAAGTTTTGGGGGGCTTCTAAATCAGGAAGATAAAAATTCATTTTCTCCTGACTAGATTATTCCTGCCGACCGCGGGGCAGCGCTCAGGCCGGTATTATAGGCTGTACAATGATGCCTAAAGTTAATCTTTAGAGTTACACTAAACTAAATCCACCAGGCGGTCATTGTTAAAACACTGGCGGCAGGTATTGGCCGTAAAGTATTGGTAGAGTTACCCCCGCTTCATCCCGCGATCATGTTCGAGGATGGAGGCAAGAGGACCAGGATCCAAAGGTCAAAGTTCCTTGCCCCCCTTCTTTTGAGTTTCCGGGTTCAACTTATGCCCCTGGGCTAT
>CAIUDS010000417.1 GCA_903897985.1 uncultured delta proteobacterium | reverse complement strand
CCTCCCAAACGGCCCCCAGCCGCGCATAGGTCTCCTTTTTGTCGGCCGGCGATTCCTGGAGCTTGACTTCCCGCTCCAGGGTCCGGGCAACTCCCTCCCAGTCCCCCCGCCGCTCGTAAATTTTCCGCTCCGCCTGGATCGGCCGCAAATCCCGAGGCATGAGCGCCGAGGCCTTCTGATAACAGCCGACCGCGGCAGCCTCGTCCGAGAGCTCCTGTTCGTGAAGGCCGCCGGCCTCCAGATACAAGTCGCGCGCCCATTCCGCCTTCTGAGCCTTCACCGCCTCGGCCAGCTTTTCCATAACCGCGACCAGGTTTTTCGCGTCCGGCTTTTTCCGGTAGAGCAACACCAAGGCTTCCAGGGCCGGCTGGTTGCCCGGGGCTATCTTCAAGACCCGGGTGTGGCTCGCAATGGCCGACTCCAGTTCGTTCAGCTTCTCGAAATAAATCTTTCCGATCCGGTTGACGAGCTCCGCCCGCTCCGCGTCGGTCTTTACCAGCAATGCGATTCTTTCCAAAACCCGGACCAACTCCCGCCAGCGCGAAACCGCGGGATACAGCCGCTCCAGCGCGCGCAACCCCGCCATCTGTTCCGGCGAGTTTTTTTCGACCGCCTCGTAATGGCCGATCGCACGCGCGAAATCCCGAAGTTTTTCCTCGTAAAGCGAGCCCGCCTGGCTCTCGAATTGCGCGCGCTCCTCCGCGCTCCCCGCCAGCGCGATCTTCTTCTCGACCATGCCCGCGAGTTCGGCCCATTTATTCAATTGCCGGTAGAGCCGTTCCAGGCTGGAAATAATGGCGCGGTCCGACGGACTCAGGGCATGGGCCGAGAGCAGCGCGGAGATGGCCGACTCGGGTTCCGCGAGCTTCCGCTCATAAACCTCGGCCTGCTCATGGAGCAGCGCCAGTTTTTGCTCCAGCTCCGGGACCAGCGGGATTTCCGCGGCGATGGTTTTGACCAGTTCCCTCCAGGCGCCGATCTTGCCGTAAAGCCTTCTCAGTTCCTCCAGGCCCGGAACCCAGTCCGGCTTAACCTTGTGCAGGCTCGAGAGCGAAGCCAGGGCGCGCTTGTCGTCTTTGAGCTCGACTTCAAAGAGCTGGGCCAGCCAATGGTAGGCGAGAATCGAAACCTCCGGATCGGACCGGAGCGGGAGCTCGCGAGTCAGGGCCTGAACCAGGAGCCGCGGATGATTTTCCGAGAGCGCCAGGAATTCCAGCTCGCGGATCACAGGCAAATAGCGCGCGTTGCTGGAAAGCATCTTGAGGTATTGCTCGATCGCGGGCTCCTTCGGGTCGGCGCCGCGGGAAAGCCGGAAGGCCAGCTCGACCTGCAAAGGCGGGAGCTTGGCCTCTTCCAGCATGGAAATCAATTCTTGCAGCTTTTCGATCAGCGCGCCCGGGTCGGAGCGGCTGCGCAGCAATTCCAGGAGGCTTTCCCGTTCCATCGTTCCCGGCTGGACCGACTCCGCCTGCTTCAGGTCTTCCAACACCCGGTCGCGGTTGGAAGACGATTTTTCCTGCACCATCATGGCGGATTGCCAGAGATAGCCGGCCGCGAAGGTCTGAGAAAAGCCGCGGCCGAAATCCTTGAGCAAGGCCGAGGCCGTCTCCCAGTCGGACTGGAAACAGGCCAGTTCGATCAGACCGGGGTAGATCAGGGGCGTCCGGCTCTGGCGCAATACTTTTTCATACGCGGCCCGGGCCTCGCCCGGCTCGCCCAGATAGGTCTCGGAGAAGAAGCCGATCCGGAGCAGGAAGGACGAGCTTAAATTGGGGTCCTGCACATTTTCCGAAAGCGCTTTCCAGATCCCGGCCAGCCGGGCCCAATCGCGCGACTTGTAGGACAGCCGGCGCTGCTCGTTCAGGAGCGCCGGGGTTTTCAGTTCCAGTTTCGAGAATTTATGCCAGAGCT
>CAIUDS010000416.1 GCA_903897985.1 uncultured delta proteobacterium | reverse complement strand
ATCGCGAGTCAAGAGAGCTTTTGCTGATCGGGAAATAAAGGGGTAAGCGAGCAATGGAGGCCGGAGATTTCAGGAAGCGGTTCTTGGTGTATTTTGAGGAGTTTCGGAAAACCCTTTCCACCAAGACCGGCGACTGGGTGGTCAAGGGCTTCATTGATGGGGAAGGTGTCCCATCTTTAGAATAGTCCAAACTTGACAATTTCCTGAAAATATGGTCTAATAAAATTTGATGAATTTATGGGCTCACCGATGGCGGCGATTCGACTCTCTGTTGGAGGGACGATATTCCTTCATCTTTAGTCCTCCCGCCGGCGGTGGGTGTTTCATGCGTTGATGGCCTTATCTTGACAGTTCGGAACCTGAAAACCGCCGGCAAAAAATGTCGGCGGTTTTTTATTAAGAAAAACCACCCGCGTGAGCGGGCAGGAGGAGGAAGACGATGATCATAGTCATGAAAAGCGGGGCGAGCAAAAAGGAGTTGGAGAAAGTGGTATCGCAGGTGAAACAAATGGGCTATAAGCCGCATATTTTATACGGGGTTGAGCGGAAGGTGATCGCGGCGATCGGGGACGAGCGGGGCAAGGTCCGGCTGCAGGCGCTCGAGACCATGAACGGGGTGGAGTCGGTGATGCCGATCCTTAAGCCCTACAAGCTGGCCAGCCGTCATGCCGCGGCCGGCCGGTTTCAAATCAAGCTCGAGGCGATGGCCGGCGGGAGCTCGCTGGTGATCGGCGGGGATAAATTTATCGTGATCGCGGGTCCGTGCTCGGTGGAAAGCGAGAAACAGATTATTGAGACCGCTCAGGCGGTCAAGCGGGCCGGGGGCGCATATCCTGCGGGGCGGGGCTTATAAGCCGCGGACGAGCCCGTATGCCTTCCAGGGCATGGAGGAAGAGGGCTTGAAGCTGTTGGCCAAGGCGCGCAAAGTTACCGGCCTGCCGGTGGTGACCGAGGTGATGAACCCCGGAGATGTGGACCTGGTCGCGAGCTACGCGGACATCCTCCAGGTGGGCGCGCGCAATATCCAGAACTTCTCCCTGCTCAAGGCCGTGGGCGCCGCAAAGAAGCCGGTCTTTCTCAAGCGCGGCATGATGACCACCATCGAGGAACTCCTGATGAGCGCGGAATATATCCTGAAGGAAGGCAACGGCCGCGTGATCCTGTGCGAGCGCGGCATCCGAACCTTCGAGACCGCGACCCGCAACACCCTGGACCTGTCCGCGATCCCGGTGCTCAAGAAGGAAACGCATCTGCCGGTGTTTGTGGACCCGAGCCATGCCACGGGCCATTGGGACCTGGTCATCCCCATGTCCAAGGCCGCGGTGGTGGCCGGCGCCGACGGGCTGATGATCGAGGTTCACCCGCGGCCGGCCGAGGCCTTTTCCGACGGGCCCCAGTCCCTCAAGCCGGACACTTTCAAGGAATTGATGCGCGAGCTCAAGCCGTTGGTAAAAATCGAGGGGAAGAGCTTGTGAGATTGTGATGAAGACATAACGACGATCTGGCCGGCGCGGATTACATCTTATTTGATAACCAGCCGGGAATGACTTATCATTTCCTTGGGAGGCCCCATGAAGCCGAAGAAAAAAAACATGCGCTTTTACTCCTTCCAGATCGTGATCGAGAAGGAGCCGGAAGACGAGGGTTATTTTGCTTACAGCCCGAATCTGCCCGGCTGTTTCAGCAATGGCAAAACCATCGAGCAGGCCAAAAAAAATATCCGCGTCGCCATCGAACAGCATCTGGCCTCCCTGCTCGAACACTCCCGGCCCATTCCCCAGAATGACCGCCTGGTCCATACCGAAGAATTGAGCGTCGGAATCCCCCAATGACCCGAATGCCCCAGGTTTCCGCGCGGGAATTGGCGCGGTTCTTGAAATCGCAGGGATTCAAGGAAGACCGCCAATCCGGCAGCCATGTGACTTTCTGGAATGAGGAGAAACAAATTTCCGTCACCATTCCCATCCATACCGGCTGCGACCTTGGCCGCGGCCTCGCCATCCGGATCCTCAAAGACGCCGGCTTCACGGTCGAGGATTATCTTCAGCTGCGATAATCTCCTGCGCGAGCTCAAGCCGCTGGTGAAGCTCTCGGGCAGGAAGCTGTAAATTATAAATTATGATACACTACCCTGGAATTTAGGAGGGATCGGATGCGGCAGGAAATGATGTTGAGGCACTGGAGGATTTTGCGGAGGCTGGAGGAGTTTCGACGGGGCCTGACCGCGGAGGAATTGGCGGAAGAGTTCAAGGTTTCGGTGCGGACCATCTACCGGGATCTGGCGACTTTGCAGGAAGCCGGTTTTCCCTTTTCCAGCGAGGGGCGCGAAAACGGAATCCGCTATTATTTGACCAAGCCGGCCGGAGTCATAGACAAAATGGCGTTCGGCCCGAGCGAACTCCTGGCGCTGTATATGAGCTCAGGCATCCTGAGCCAGCTCCGGGGCACGGTCTTTCACGAAGCCATCGAGATGCTGATGGCCAAAGTGAGCGAAGTGGTCCCGCCCTCGGCGCGCGAGCATTTCCGCGGGCTCGAGGCCAGCATCCTGATCGAATCTTTCTCGCGCCGGGATTATTTCCAAAAGGCCCGGCAGATCCAATCGGTCCTCAGTTCGCTCCGGGACAAGACCGTTTTGAGAATGGTTTATTTCTCGCCCAACCGCGGGGAGCTCGAGCGGGAGGTTGACCCCTACTGCCTCTGGGTGATGGGAGACAGCCTCTACCTGATCGGGTTCTGCCATCTCAATAATGAGATCCGGACTTTCCTGGTTGACCGCATCCAGAAAGCCGTGGCCACCAAAAAAACCTTTGCCCTCAAAAGCGGGTTTGATTTCCGGAAATACACCTCGGAGAGCTTCCGGGTGATGCGGGGAGGCAAGGAAGAGGAATTCGAACTGAAATTTGCCCAACCGGTCAGCCACCTGATCAAGGAAAGGATCTGGCATCCAAGCCAGTCGCTCCAAGTGAACCCGGACGGCTCGGTCAGCCTGGTTTTCAAGGCCCGGGGCTTGGATGAGGTAAAGAGTTGGACGCTCAGCTTCGGCGAGTTCGCCGAGGTGATCAAGCCGACGAGGCTCCGGGAGGAGATCGAGGATTCCTGCCGCAAGCTGTTAAAGGCATACTCGGCTTGAGCTCGGGACGGGGAGCGGCATGATTTTATCCGTTCTTGCGGTATCATAGATACGGTCAGATGTCCCAATCGGAAATAGTTTTAGTGAGCGCCTGCTTAGTCGGGGTTCACTGCCGATATGACGGGACCTCCAAGCGTGATGCCCGGGTGCTCGAATACCTGGAAAACAAGATCGCGGTCCCGGTGTGCCCGGAACTGCTCACCGGCTTGGGCATTCCCCGGCCGCCAGCCGAGATTGAATCCGGAGATGGGTTCGATGTGCTGGCGGGTAAGGCACGGGTGATTTTGAAAGACGGCCGCGAGGTCACCCGCGAGTTCCTTGCCGCCAGCCGCCAAGCGCTCAAGCTCGCGGCCCTGGCCCAAGCCGGCTCGGCGCTGCTCAAGGATAATAGCCCCTGCTGCGGGGTGAACTGTGTTTATAACCGGGGCCGGCTGGTCCGCGGGACCGGCATTTTCGCGGCCATGTTGATCAGGGAAAAAATCTCCGTGCGTTCCGAAAAGGAACTTCCGGCCAAAGGCTAGGGATCAAACCCCGACGAAATTTTTATACTGCTTATGCTCGGTGATCGAGGCTTTTTGCCCCTGGTCATGAAATTTCTGGTACACCGGGCATAGATCATAATGAGGAGACTCGCACAAATTCTTGAGCTCCTCCAGGCTCGGGACCATCAACTCTTCATACGCGGTGCAAAATTTCTGCTGCTCGCCTTTGAGGAATATACAATTCATGGTTCCCCTCCCCGTTGTTGGGTTTTCGATTCGCTCTGCTGCCGCTACGGTTTCCACTGCCACTTTATTAGATGCCGCTTTTCCGGGGGAGTTTCCGCACCCAGCCTTTTTTCCCTAAAATTAGCTTAATCAATGCTCATCAATTTGTCAAGAAAAATCGTCGCCTCGGCTTGGGGTCCGAATTCGTTTGTTCTTGCGCAAACCCCAAATCCGCGGGAAAGTTGTCCAATTGGCATTCGGCACTTGACAAGGTTTTCCAGAAAGGTAAAATATTGGCATATGCTCCATTGGAATCAAATTTGATTTTGATAAAAGGAAAAAATGAAAACAACGATTATCCAACTTGAAACAAAAACATTAAATATCAATAGGTTACGCAGAACCCTTGAGCAATTGGATAGGTGGAATGAACTTAGGGCATCGGATGGACAATCTGCAACATAAATACCGGATATGGGGGCCTCCAAAAAAAAATGCTACTAATAGATTTTTTCTATTGCCAAACGCGTTTGGATTTGCTAGTATAGGTTGGAAATAAAGGCTCGAGCCCGGGATCGCCCGGAGCGAGCCGGAAAATCAGAGGGGGCACGGCATGTGGCTGAAGCGAGTAGAGATCGGGGGCTTTAAATCGTTCGCGGACCAGACCGCGCTGGAATTCAGTCCGGGCATCTGCGTGGTTGTGGGCCCGAACGGCTGCGGGAAAAGCAACGTGGTCGAGGCGATCTGCTGGGCCATGGGCGAGCAGGGCCTGCGGCCGTTGCGGGCGAAGTGCAGCGAGGACTTGATTTTCGCGGGTACCCGGGATTTGCCGGGCGCGCCCAGTTGCGAGGTGACCCTGGTGTTCGACAACCAGCAAGGGGGCGCCTCGGCCGAGTTCAACCAGTATGCCGAGATCGCGGTCACGCGGCGGCTGAGCCGGACCGGCGAGAGCGAATACCTGCTCAACAAGACCCGTTGCCGGCTGAAAGACATCACCGAATTTTTCCTCGGCACCGGCCTGGGCAAGCAGGCCTATTCCATTATCGAGCAGGGTGAGGTGGAGCGGATGCTGGCGGCCAAGCCCGAGGAGATCCGGGCCATGATCGAGGAAGCCGCGGCCATCGGCACCTACCGGTTCCGGCGGGACGAGGCGGCGCGGAAAATCGCGCTGACCCGCGAGAACCTGACCCGGATCCGGGACATCCTGGCCGAACTCGAGCGGCAGCTTAATTCTTTGAGCCGGCAGGCCAAAAAGGCCGAGCGCTATCACCGCTACCGCGACGAAATCAAGACCACGGAGCTGGATATTTTCGCCTGGCGGGGACTGGTCTTGAACGACAAGCTTAAAAAAATCGAGACCGAGTTGCAGGAAAAAACGGCTCAACTCGAGCAGACCCGGAACGACTTGGCCCGGCTCGAGCTCGAGCAGGAAAACCAGCGGACGGAACAGGAACTGGCCAACGCGGAATTGGGCCGCGAACAGCGGACGCAGGACCAATTCAAATCCCGGCTGGAAAACCTGGAGGCCGAGGCCGGCTCGCTTTCGAGCCGGGAGCAGGCCGAACAGGCCAGTCTGGAACGGAGGAGTTCGGAGCAGGTCCAGCTTGAGGCCCGGAAGCGGGAGCTGGAGCAGGAACTTGCGGCCAAGTCGAAACAGAAGGAAGAGTTGGAGATTGAATTAAGTTCGCTCCTGGCGGACTTGGAGATCAAGGCGCAGGAGTTGGAGGCGCGGTCGGAGGAATCGAAGAAGCGGAAAATCCTGTTTAATACGATCTGGGATGAGGCGCGGAAACTGGAGCAGGAGCTGGCGCGACTGGGTGAAAAAGAGAAGAGCATGGTCTGGCAGGAAACCCGGCTCCGGGAGGAACTCGAGCAGACCTCGAAACGGCTCCTGGAGTTGGAGCCGATCATCAGCGGGGACCGCCAGCGCTCGTTCGACTTCAACCAGAACCTGCACCAGTTGCGCAAGTCGCTTTCGGAGTTGGAGCAGAAGTTCGCGGACTCGCAGCAGGGTCAGGAAAAGCTGCGCGAGTTGATCGCGAAGAAGAGCGGGCGGCTGCAAGAACTCAAGAACCAGTACCAGTCGGTCTCGGCCAAGTGGGAGAGCCTGAAGGAGATGCTGGAGAACGTCT
>CAIUDS010000415.1 GCA_903897985.1 uncultured delta proteobacterium | reverse complement strand
CTCGCTTACCAATTGCATATATTGTCCAAACATCTTTGACGCCTCAAAAGGCGAAGGGGATCATATTATCCCTGCGGCACTAGGTGAATTTCGCAATGATACCCATTTTCGCGGCATTTGCCCTGAGTGCAATAATCTTATCGGAAAATCGGAACCGCAAATGCTCCGATGCGGGGTCGAGAGTTTTTTTCGGCGGCTTGTGGTTCCTTCTACCAGTCGTTCCAGAGGCGAGAAAAAAAATTGGACCGGAGCTATGGGGATGCCTCCGCCTGAATTTGAAGCTGAAACAAATGCGGGCGCTTTAAGAGTTAAACCACTTGATAACCTTGGAGATTTTGAATTATATGACCAATTAATAATCTTGGATGAAAAGGGTGTTGGACATCCATTGGAACTTAATCCACAGATGTCTTTGAAAGCACTGAGAGATAAGGTTAATTCACTTGGGATCAAGTCAATCAAATCTGCCCGCATCAATTGCGATGAACAATTTGAAGACACTTACAAGAATATGCTTGATCAGCTATGGCCAAATGGCAAGAAAGAAGAGCTGCCGCGCTTTGAAATAGGGATTCTTAGGGTTCCTATCAAGACTACCTTTAGGTTCACTGATCACTATTTCCGTGCCATTGCCAAAATCGCTTTCCATTATTATCTGGTTCATTCACAAAGATCTAAAGGTAACGAAGAATGCTTTGCCCCGATTCGAAATTTTATCATGAACGGTGGCAAAGAGTATGGGGTCATTGCTATGCATACGATAGAACCGCCACTAAAAAAGGAAAAGTCGGAGAGGTAACACCAATCCAGATAGAGTGTTTGCGCAAGAAATGATTTTATCCTAGTAGTAAATATACTTCGTCAGATCTTCGCCCTAAATCGAAAGGCACCCTTCGATTGCCTCATATAAATTTTTCAGCAATTCCTCGAACCTGTCCCCCTGGGTGGCGCATCCGGGAATGGCCGGGACTTCCGCCCAGTATCCGCCTTCTTCCGCCTCATGAACGACCACTTTGATTTTCATGTCCGCTCTCCTCTGGTCTATGACTCTATCATTTCCGACTGGGAATTTCAATGCCCGCCGGGAGATGATAAAGATGACAAGGAATATAGAGATGATACCTCTTCAAGAAGCGCCCTGCTTTTTCCTGGTATTGAGCGCGCCAATATAGATATTTACACCCTTCTCGAGGCCTCTGCCTTTCGCGTATAAGGCATCGAAATTGGACTGCTTAATATATTTTTGATCAAGCGCGGTATAAAGATGATCGAGAATCTCGTTAATTGATCCCCGGGCCATCCTTAAAAATTGAATTTCTTCTTGATAATGGAACCGGCCATGTCCCTCGGCAATATTGGCGGTAACTGAGACCGCCGCTCTCCGGATCTGCATGGCCAGGGCATATTGTTCCTTTTTGGGAAAGCCTTCGGATATTAGATAAATATCGTTGCGAAATTCCCGGGCAGCCTGCCAGATTTTCAGGTCCTCAAACCGCGCATACATCCCGAGCCTCAGTTGGGGCACCATGCAGTTTACGCCCCGCTATCATCTCTATAATCTTTACCATCTCTATCATCTTGAGCTTACGCCTTGCCCCCCTGGATCACCGAGTATTGCTTTTTCTTTTCCTCGATCAGGCGCTCGATGGCCGCGGGGAGTCTTTGGGCCAGGATCAAAAGCTCGCCGATGTCAAAGGGCGCGTTCTGGCCGTGGCCGTTGTCTCCGTAAAGGATATAGACGACTTTTTCCTTCCAGATGATCGGGATCAGGAACACGGAATTGGGTTTGGCGCCGCCCAGGGCATCCAGGAATTTCTGGTTCTCGGGCTGGGCCAGGACCGGCCCGAGGTAATGGCAGGAAAGTTGAACCACGGTCTTGAACACACTGGGCTCCTTAAGCGGGATGAACAGTTTCTGCACCTGCTTAACCGTGATGCCCTCGCCCTGCCCGAACCATCCGAAGACCTGGTCGCCGCGGACCGTGAACAGGACCGCGCGTTTGAAAACGCTTTTGGCAAACCCGAGCACGGTTTTGGCCAGATCGTCGCGGTCCCGAGTTTTCCCCATCAGTTCTTTGGTGGCGTCGGCAAAGCTGAGTTGAGGAATCTCCGGCTCGGCCTCCTCCTCCACCACTTCCTCCTGGATTTGCTCCGGCTCCTCCAGATATTGAACCTCCGGCTCTTCCGGAACCGGCTCCAGCTCGATCATCTCGTCCAGTTCGACCACCTCTTCCTCAGCCGCCTCCGTCCCGGGAACTGCTTCCGTCGCCGCGGCTTCCGCAACCGTCACCAAGCGAACCGAAAGCGGCGGCCCCAGCTTCACGAGCTCGTCCATGATGCGAGCAACCTGGTCCGGCAAAAGCCCCGCTTCACTCGCGAGGAAATTCGACAGGCTTTTTAGCGGAAGCGCGAAGTCCTTGAGCTCGCTGGAGACATAATTCTTGAGGAATTCCTGCAAACGCTGGACCGGGATCCGGGTGTTGACCTCGGCCTTGAACAATTCCTTGTAGATCGCGTGCGCCACCGGCCGGACCGGCTGCTCGGGAGTCGGCTCGGCCGCGGGCGGAGGAGCGGGTTTTGGGATCGGCGCCGGCGGCTCAGGAGTCCTGGCCGGAGGAACCGTCGGCGCCGGCGGCGCTGGAGCCGGCGAAACTTTTTCAGGCGGAGGCGGCTCCGGGACCGGCGGGACCGGTGGGGGGGGCTGTACGCACATCTCCTCTTGCTTGGACTGGTAATACTCGGAGGTGAGTTGTTCGTATTCCTGCTCGCTGATCAGCTCGGCGCGGCCTTCGGCCTTTATCTTCTGCTTGAGCACATTTTCCGGGGGCGGCTTCTCCATTTTCTTGGACGCGATCTTCCCGATCGCCTTGGGCGCTTTGGCCTTGCGCTCCGCAGCCATCATCGCGACATTGATATACCGGAGCTCGCGTCCGATCCCATAGCAGCGGTTGAGCAGTTCGAAAATCCGGACCTCCGGCAGCACCAGCGGCACAATCACCTTGCCGGTGACGAAACTGAGTTCGGAGAGCGCGCCCATCTCGCTCGGGTTGCTCATCACCACATACAGCTTCTTGCCGTCCAGCTGGACCGGCACCGCCTGATATTTTTCCACCAGCTTCCGGGGCAAGAGCTTAAGGACCGAGGGGTGAATTTTGGACAGGTCTTCAAGCCGGATGCTCTTGACCCGGTGCTGGCGAGCCAGGAACCGCGCCAGGATTTCCTCGTCAATATAGCCGAGCTCGAGCAGGTTGGTCCCGAGTTTGCCTCCGAAAATAACCTGGTTATAAACCGCTTCCTTGAGCTGGCCCTCGGTGATCAGTTTTTCCTGGACCAGCATCTGTCCCAATTCCTGCTTCATAGCATTTCTCTATTTAGCACGATTTCGACCGATTAACAAACCGGGAAGCAGACCTTCCATTTCAGAAATCCCGGAATCTGTGCTATAAATTTTAAATCCATAACAGGAGAGGAATTAAAGTGCCCAAGCTCTCAGTAGTGATGCCGGTCTATAATGAGCGCGAAACCATCATGCAGGTATTGGAGCAGGTGCTCGCGGTCCCGATTGACAAGGAACTCGTGATAGTGGACGACTGCAGTTCGGACGGCACCCAGGAAGTCCTGAAAAAACTGACCGACCCCCGGATCCGGGTTTTTTACCACGAAAAAAATCAGGGCAAGGGCGCGGCGTTGCGGACCGGTTTCTCGCAATGCCAAGGAGACATCGTGCTGGTTCAGGACGCGGACCTCGAATATTTTCCGGAAGAATACCCGGAACTGATCGAGCCGATCGAAAAAGGATGGGCCGAGGTGGTCTATGGCTCGCGGTTCCTCGGCAGAAAACACCGCGTGCTCTATTTCCATCACTATCTCGCCAACCAGTTCCTCACCTTCGTCTCCAATGTGTTCACCAACCTCAACATCACCGACATGGAAACCTGCTACAAGGTTTTCCGCCGCGACATCATCCAGTCCCTCGAGCTCAAGCAGGACCGGTTCGGGTTCGAGCCGGAGATCACCGCCAAGGTCGCCCGGAGAAAGCTCCGGGTGTTTGAAATCCCGATTTCCTACAACGGCCGGACTTACGCGCAAGGCAAGAAGATCGGAACCAAAGACGCCATCAAGGCGCTCTGGTGCATTTTCCGCTATTCATTATTCAGTTGATGGGTTGATAAGGAATCGCGCCTCTCGGCACTCGCACATCCATTCAGAAAGGAGCGGAGCGGTCTATTCGAAAACATATCGCCGCGGATTGACCGGCACGCCGTGGATGAGGATCTCGTAGTGGAGGTGAGGCCCGGTGGCCCGGCCGGTGGCGCCCACCGTGGCAATGCCTTGGCCGCGCCTGACCGCGTCGCCCTTTTTGACCAGGATTTCGGCGCAGTGTCCGAACTTGGTTGAGAGTCCGTAGCCGTGGCTGATCACCACCAGGTTTCCGTAACCCGAGTCCCAGCCGGCGTAAGTGACAATGCCGCTGGCCGGGGTCCGGATCAAGGTCCCCATGGTGGTGGCGATGTCAATGCCCTGATGGAGGGTATAGGTCCCCCCGAAGGGGCTGGTGCGCATGCCGAATTCGGTGGTGACCCAGCCCCGCACCGGCCAGATGCTGGGCGTGGCCATGATCAGGGCTTCGTTGTCCTCGAGATAGGCGTCCAACTCATCCAGGCTCAGTTCCTGGTTGTCCAGGTTATTGTTCAATTGGCTCAACTTCCCCGCAATCTTTTTGATCCGGTCCGCTTCCTGCTGCGGCAGCATCTGGCTCATGGCCGGGGCGTCCCCCTCCGGGCCGCCTACGCCTAAGTCCGCTTTCTGGCTCTGCTCGATCCCGATCGCCAGCCGGATCCGGTGGTCCAACTCATTAACCCGGTTTAACTGGTTCTGGATGGTGGTGACCTGCTCGGACAGCGCCTTGAACTGGACTTTGAGGTTCTGGTTCTCGGTCTGATACCGCTCCAGGCTCCAGCCCTTCTGGAGGCCGGAGAAATAGCCCACGCTGAAGAGCAGGAACAGCAGGGACAATACCCCGCCCGTGATCAGCAAAGCCCGAATCCTGCCGGAGGTCAGCCTAACTCGCTTTACCCCGGAAGTGTGATCGGGTACGATCAGGATCGTGTAATCCTTGAATTGTAAAAAGTCCTTTTTCACCGAAGATCAGATTATGGCACATTTTGGCAAACCTTGTCAAGTCCTTATTTCCGCGTTCCGGTCAAGGACCTTATAAGCAGTGATCCGAATCATCCTTTTCTCCGGTTGATCCTCCCGGATGAAGCCCTTAACCCTAACCAATTCCCGAAGATGATCGAAGAGTTCATCTCCCTTGGCATTCCGTTCAATCACAAAATCCAACTCCTGGTCGGTGGACAAAACGATTGATACCATGGTCAAGCGCTCATCCGTGTCGCCGGGGACAACAATCCCTTTAAGGAATACTTCCTCTCCCCTTAATCCTGCTTCCAAGATCTGTTTTCGGTTGTCATGCATCAGATTTCTCCGATTATCCGCGAGCCCCTTGACCTCATGGTAAACAGAACTCTCCCGCTGGGCCTGGGGCATGGTCAAGGAGACGGCTTCTTAGATCGGTCGCCGCCCTTGAATGACCCTGATCAGCACCACGATAATTGCGACCACCAGCAGGATATGAATGAGCCAGGCCACTCCGCCGATGGAGACATGGGTTAAAAAACCCAACAGCCACAGAATTATCAGGATTGTGGCAATGGTCCAAAACATTTGCTTCTCCTTTCGGGTTGCTCCGGCCCATTGGCGGCCGGCGCCTCACTGCGCCCGCCGCCAACGATCCGTCAACCTTTGTGCTTTTGAACGCCAAGTTACTTTATGGTCATCAGGTTTATTACCGCCTGCACGCCGTTAATGTCGTTGGCGAGCAGGGTGGCCAGAGTCCTTTCGGCCGGGCTCTTTGCCTCGCCCGACAAGGTGACCACGCCATTTTTCGTTTCCACCTTGGTCTTGAGGACGCTGGTGGAGCGATGGGTCAGCAAGGCGTACCTGACCTGGGCGGTGATGGACGCGTCATCAATGTAGTCCGCCGCCTTATTGTAGGTCGCTTTCCAGGTGCTTGACACGGTCATCTCATTCTTTACACTTTTTACCCCCTCGACATCCTCGGCGTATGCGGTCGCCAATTCCTTTTTGGCCTGGTTGTTAGCAATGCCTTTCAGGGTCACGATGCCATCTTTGACGGAAACCTCAATTTGGCTGTCGTTCACGCTTCGATGTAACGCGAGCGTGGTTTCCACTTTCTCCTTGATCCACGCGTCCGAGTTGGCGGTGGGTTCCGCGCCTTTGACGGTCAGCCGGTTGTCCACGCTTTTGACCCCGGGCAGGACCGTTACGGTCATTTCGGCCAATAGCTTGCGGGCGGAGTTGGCGACAACCCCGGTTAAGGTGACGACCCCGTCCTTGGACTCGACTTTAATGGCATCATCTTTGAGGAAGGTCTTGAAAACATAAGTATCCTTGGCGGAGGACACGATTTGAGCATCCGTCACGGACGCCGCGCGCAGAGGCGCGCCGATCGCCATCAGAACGACCATGGCCGCCATCAGAGCTACAGAATATTTTACCTTCATGAAACTTTCTCCTTTTTTTATTGCGTTTTGTTGTTAGTGTTTTTCCTTGTCCTTATCCGAATTGTTCTTATTGTCTTTATCCTTATTGTCTTTATCCTTGCTTGGGCCTCCCTGCGGTTCTCCGGCTTTATTGCCCTGGCCTTGATCTTTATTGCCTTGACCTTGGTTCACATGACCTTGGTTTCCTTGGTTCTGGTTGCCCGGACCCTGGTTGCCTTGACCTTGGTTGCCTGGGCCTTGGTTTGCCTGGCTTTTATTGGGTTGCGACGGTTGTTGCTTCTGGCCCTGGGGTTGTTGAGCATGCGGTTGCGGCTGCTGGCCCTCATGCTGCTGGGGCTTCATACCCTGGACTCCCCAAGTATTGTGTTTTTCCCAATACTTGTCTTGTTTCCAACCTTTCCAGTTCCTTTGAACTTGATCGTAATGTACGCGTTCGTAGTTCCAGGGCTGGCCATTCCAGCGATGGTCCCGGTAGTCACGCCGCCAATACTGGGGCACTTCTCGATAAAAAATCGGGACGCTTGAATAATAACCCCAACCCCGGTCGTAATACTGCGAACGGTACCAGCGCCCCCGCCATGGACGCCACCAAAAGCCGTCATAGAAAAAGAAGTCATCCTGAATGTCCGGGACAACATAGACATAAGTCTGAGGCAATACGACCACCTGCGGCGGCGCGGAAAATACAATGGGGGGAGGCAGTGGAATCCAGAATCGGATATTCCATTCCGCCCTGGCCGGAATGGCCAGAAGGCTTAACCATAAAACCGTGATCCCTAAAAGCACCAGTTTTTTCAAATGTTTTATCTTCATGGAAATTTCTCCTTTTTTTGTTTTTTGTTTTCAGTTGTTTTTCCGACTTTTGGGCAGCGTCCCCTGTTATTGAGGGAAAGGGCCGGCTAGCTCTTCTTGCTCGTCCCAAACAGCAGGAGGCCGCCGCCAGCCGCTATCGCCACCACGCCAACCCCGACCGGGACTTTAACCCTATGCTTGTGCTTTACCGACATCTCGATCTGACCCAGCTTGGCCCTGCGGGTAGTATTGGTGTAGCTGAACCCGCCATACGCCAACGCCAGGATGCCGGCCGCGATCAGCCCAATTGCCAGAATCTTGATTGCATCCATTTCCTTCATTTTTTCCCCTCCGTATCTTATTTCACGATGATGGTGAACAGGACTCTCATGTTCGACTTGGCGGCCTTTGACTCCAGGTCCTCAGGATACGATTCAAATGTGGCCGGTCGCTTCTCGCCATAGCCGATTTTCGTGAGCCGTTCCGGGGCAATGCCTCCTGCGATGAGAGCGTCTCTGACCGTGGTTGCTCTTCTCTCGCTCAACTTTTGGTTATATTCATCAGTGCCGCTGGCGGAGGTATAGCCCGCAATCAGGATATTCACATTCGGGTTGTCTTTCAGCGTCTTGATGTTCTTAACCAGAATCTCTTTCCCTAGCGGGGTAAGGGTTGATTTATCGAAATCGAAATGCGTGTCCGTGAACTCGACCAGAATCACTTTCGGCTTTGCTTGGGGAGCCGGCGCCGCCACCGCCGCTACAACCTTGCCTTCCGGCGGGAAGATGATATCCACCAGGGCCTGGACGCCTTCGTCCGATTGGAGTTCCGAGGCTTTGGTGGTCTTGCCGCACCCGCCAGCCTTGACCAAATCGGCCATAACTTTTGTGCCCCGCGGGTTATCCCCGATCTGGATGGTGTACACGCACAGGTCGGACTGGTATTTATCCTTCAGTATTTTTATCTCGGTCGCCAGGTTGGCAAAGCCGTTGTCGAGTCCGTCGCCGATGACGATCAGGGCCTTCTTGCCCCGGGCCTGCTCGAGGCCGGGCCCGGACTGGTTAACGGCGCTGCCCATGGGGGTTGAGCCGTTGCCCTTGGTCAGCCCGGAAAGGGCCTGGTCGAGCGCGGCGCGGTCATAATCCTGGACCGGCGAGATCCACTCGATCTGCGGGTAATTCATGTTGCCGTAGATTTCGGCGCCCGCGGAAAGGACATAGTTGGGGAATTTCTGATTCATGGACCGCGCGATCTTTTCGGCCTGCGCCACATAATCCTTGTAGCCCATGGTTTCCGAGACATCAATCAGAAACACCCCGCTATCGTTGTGTTCCGCGGCCAGCGCCCAAGCCGGCGCCAACCAGACCGCGACCATTACTACCCATCCTGCCAATACCCATCCTGCTCTTTTCATTGCTCTTCTCCTCTTGGAAATTTCTTTCCGGTTTTTTTGCCTGCCCTCAGAACTACATGATGGTTCACCTTTATAATGTTTTACCGTCATCTAACTTCCCTCCTTTGGGGTTATTACATTTTTATCGCTTTCACCTCGTGAACCGCATGCCTCACGGAGCAGGTTCTACAACCGTGCTTTGATCAAGCGTGACCGCAGTCTGCGCCAACAATCGGCCGTTCGCCGAGGCGCCGGTCTGCAGATGGATCGCGGTCTGACACAGGATGATTCCCTTAAAGTGCGCGTTGGTTCCAATCTGGACATCACCGGCGACCTGCCAGAAAATATTCTTGGGCAGCGCGCCGCCGGCCAGGATGACTTTCTTGCCGGCCGCCTGG
>CAIUDS010000414.1 GCA_903897985.1 uncultured delta proteobacterium | reverse complement strand
TGTTGATATAAAGAAATTCACGGCTTGCGCATTTCCTGTATTCACATTCGGTTTAGAATGATTCAAATATTGAAAGTACGGTTGTTTTTGGAGAAAAATGGACGAGCAGAAAAAATTGCTGGAGATCGTGGCGCAGGCCAACTTCCCCTATCACTATTCCGCGGGAAAATTGCTGAGCTTCTTCTTTACCGCGCTGCGCGACGAGAAAAAAATCTACGGCCGGAAATGCTCGAAGTGCGGGCAGGTCTATGTCCCGCCCCGGCCCGCGTGCGGACCGTGTTTCGCGCCGACCAACGAGTGGGTCGAGGTCGGACCGCAGGGAAGTCTCGAATGTTTCACCGTGGTTTATTTCACTTTCCTCGATCCCATGACCGGGCAGAAGCGGCCCGTGCCCTATGGATACGGACTGATCAAACTGGACCATGCCTCCACCCGCATCCAGCATTTCCTCTCTATCAACGACCCCAAGCTGCTCAAGGCGGGAATGCGCATGGAGCCGGTTTTTCTGGATCAGCGCGAGGGCAAGCTGAGCGACATCAAGTGGTTTAAGCCCGTTGAATAAAAATTTATTGTGCGCAGGTCCCGCGGAGACGCGGGATGCCCGCGCCCCGGATGGAGTGAAGCGTTGAAGCAAACTGACGAAATTTTGGTTTTCAAGCAGGTGTTGCAGGTGCCGTTCGAATACTCGGCCGGACCGGTGGTGAGCAAGTTCCTCGTTGCGCTCCGCGACGAGAAAAAAATCCTCGCGATCAAATGCGCCAAGTGCGGCCTGGTTTATCTTCCGCCCCGCTCGACCTGCGCCAAATGCTCGGCCCCAATGGCGGATTGGGTCGAGCTGTCCGGCCGTGGGACTCTCGAGACCTTCACCGTGGTTCATTACCCCGAGCCGGTCCAGCCCATGAAGACACCTTATATATTAGGTGTGGTAAAGTTGGACGGGGCCGATACCGGCCTGCCCCACCTGATCGGCGAGGCGGAGGAAAAGGATTTGAAAGTGGGCATGAAGCTGGAGCCGGTGTTTCAGGAAAACCGGACGGGACATATTCTCGACATAAAATACTTTCGACCTTTAAAATAGATGCGGCTGGTGAAGATGGTAAAGCAGATTAAGCTGGTAAAATTGGTAATGCCGCGACGGGGGTCTTTACCAGCTTTACCAAATTTACCAATTTAACCAATTTGACCAAAAAAGGAGGAGGAAAATGGCGGAAACTTTTTACACGAAGGAACAGTTGGCGTTGCGGGAGAAATACCGGGCATTGGTAAAGGAACATGTGATGCCCCGGGTGAAGGAGATTGACGAAAAGGACCGGATCCCGAAGGACCTGATCGAGAAGCTGACCAAGGCGCCGTTCTTTCTGCCCGCGCTTTCGGTGCCCAAAAAATTCGGCGGCCACGAGATCGGCAAAGTGGATGTCTGCATCATCGCCGAGGAAATCGGATACGGCTGTCCGGCCCTGATCCCGTTCCTCGAAATCGCCCAGCTCTATACCTATGTGATCAAGCTGGGCGGGACCGACGAGCAACAAAAGCGGTTCCTCGGCCGGATCGCCTCCGGAGAGGTCGGCTGCTACGCGCTCACCGACGAGACGCCCGGGTCCGACCCCGCGGGCATGAAGAGCACCGCGACCAAGACCGACAAGGGCTTTTTGCTCAACGGCCGCAAGCGCCTGATCTCCTACGCGGACTTCTCGGACATCTTCGCCCTGTTCGCGAACGAGGACCCGGCTTCGGGCGGCAAGGGCGTCAGCGCCTTTATCGTGGATAAGAACACCAAGGGCCTCACCCTGGACAAACATGATTTGCTGTTCGGCCTGAAGGGACATCGGGCTTATGACCTGAAGCTCGAGAATTTGTTCGTGCCCATCGAGGACCGGATTGGACAAAAGGGAGATGGCTTGAAACTCGCGCTGCGGGTTTTGAGCAACACCCGGATCAGCCTGTCGTTCGGACACATCGGCCTGGCGCGCGCGGCCCTCGAAGTCGCGGTGAAATTCGCCAAGGAGCGCGTGATCGCGGGAACGCCCATCTACAAACACCAAGGCATCGCCTTCCCGGTCGCGGAAATCGCTTCGGAAATTGACGCGGCCAGATTGATGGCGCTCCGCGCCGCGGTCCTGAGCGAGCGCAATGTGGACCACCGCAAGGAGACCAGCATGGCCAAGATCCTGTGCGGACGGGTCATGCTCCGCGCGGTCGAGCAGGCCAACCTCATCCTGGGCGGATACGGCGGCGACACCGAATGGCCGATCGAGCGTTATTTGCGCGACGCCTTCGCCTGGATCGCGGCCCAGGGCACGCCGGAAATCCACCGCGTGATCGTGGCCCGCGAGATTTTCGGCAAATAATTTTTTCGCAAAGGAGCGGGGGATGAAAAAGCTGATTAAGTTTGGCGCGGCAATCGGTCTGTTCTTTTTGATCGTCTTCGCCCGGCCGGCTTTGGCCGCGGACGATCCTTGCTCGCAGCCGGTCAAGACTTCCGAGGGAATGGTGCGGGGAAAGGCGGAAGCGGCTCAGCCGGTCTGCGTGTGGAAAGGGATTCCGTATGCGGCCCCGCCGGTCAGGGACTTGCGTTTGCGCGAGACCCAGCCGGCCAAGGCGCATGATGCAATTTTCGACGCCTATGAATTTGGCCCGGCCTGCCCGCAGAAATCGAGCATGTTCTCGGGCGGCTCGAGCCTTGCTCACAGCGAGGACTGCCTTACGCTTAATATCTGGAGTCCGAAAACCCAGAACGGCCTGCGGCAAACCCAGGAGAGCCAAAGGCTCCCGGTGATGTTCTGGATCCACGGCGGCGCCTTCATGATGGGCGCCGGCTCTTACGACATGTATAACGGCGCGAACCTCGCCGGCCTCGAAAACTTGGTGGTGGTCAGCATCAACTACCGGCTCGGTTCGCTCGGGTTCCTCGCCCTGCCCGAGCTCGCGCAGGAATCGCCTCATCATGCCTCGGGCAATTACGGTTTGCTCGACCAGGTCCAGGCCCTCGAATGGGTCCAACAGAACATCGCCGCGTTCAATGGCGACCCGAACAATGTCACCATCTTCGGCCAGTCCGCCGGCGGCATGAGCGTGTGCGCGCTCCTGGCCGCGCCGCCCGCGGCGGGTCTGTTCCAAAAGGCCATCCCCATGAGCGGCGGATGCGAAGTGAATGTATCGAAAGAAAAAGGTTTCGAACAGGGACGACTGAGCGCGGAAAAACTCGGATGCAAATCCGGCGACCTGGTCGCCTGTCTCCGCAAAAAACCCGCCGAGGCTTTCCTGCCCAAAAGCACGGTCATGGAATTCATCTCCGGCTTCGGCACCGAACGCGGCATGGGCCCGATCGCCGATGGATACCTGCTCCCGGACAGCCCGATCCGCCTGATCGCCAAAGGACAATACAACAAAGTCCCGGTCATGATCGGACACACCCGCGACGAGATGAGGTTGTTCACCGCGTTCGTGCCCGGCCTGAACTGGCTTCCCAAAGGCGCGGTCAACAAATTGGTCGCCCGGTTCAGCGGCGGAGACCCCGCCAAGGTTTTCACGCTCTATTCCTACTCCGACTATAAGCGGCCGATGGACCTGTTTAACGCGGTTTCCAGCGACGCCTTTATCGCGCAGGGATACGACGGCGCGGAGGAACTCTCCAAAACCACCCCGGTTTATTACTACCGCTTTGACTGGGACCGGACCCAGAACCCGGAAAAATACGGCGCGTTCCACGGACTCGACATCCCCATGGTGTTCCACAACAGCAACCCCAACTCCAAGCTAACCCAAAAGGTGAAAAGCCCGGGCATGCGTGAGGACCAAGAGCCGCTTTATCCGATCATCATGAAATATTACGCCAACTTCGCCCGGACCGGCGACCCCAACGGCCCGGGCCTGCCGGTTTGGCCGAAATACACCAGCGAAAAGAAGGAGCGGATTTATCTGAACAATCAGATCACGGTCGCGCCAGTTACAGATCAAGATATCGCGAAATATAATTTGTTCACCAAGAAATGATGCGCGAGTATAGAAAGGAAGTTACCGAGCGTAAATGAAAAAGGAGTTTGACCGATTTTTCAACGCCCGATCCGTAGTGATCATCGGGCTTTCTCCCAATCCCGGAAATCTGGGAAGAAACATTATCGCCAACTCCCGAAGATGGGGATACCGCGGAAAAATTTACGGGGTCAGTCCCACGCCGGGCGAGAACGACGGCGTGAAAATTTTCACCTCGCTGAAGGAGCTTCCGCAAAAACCGGACCTGGCCCTGATCTTCACCAAGGCGGCCACGGTCCCCGAACTCCTGCTCGAATGCGCCCGGCATGGGCTCAAGACCATTGCGGTCTCGAGCGCCGGCTTCGAGGAGACCGGGACTCCCGAGGGGATCGCGCTCGCGGAAAAGATGAAGACCATCTGCCGCGAGAAAAATCTTCTGGTGGTCGGCCCGAACGGGATCGCCACGGCCAACACCGGGAACGGACTCGCGCTCTCGTTCATGCCGCTGGACACGGCGCCCAAGGGAAAAGTCGCGTTCATCTCCCAGAGCGGCGGGATCGGCACCAGCATGTCCACCAAGATGAAGAATGACGCGTTCCCGCTCGGCAAGTTCGTGAGCCTGGGCAACAAGACCGTCCTCGATGAGGTGGATTTCCTCGAATACTTCGCCGAGGATCCCGAGACCGAGGCTATTTGCGTATATCTCGAAGACCTGCGGCGGGGCCACGAGTTCATGGCCGCGGCGAAACAGGCGGGCAAGCCCGTGATCGTGTATAAGGCCAACATCACCCCGTTCGGAGAAGCCGCGGCCAGCTCCCACACCGCGGCGCTCAAGAACGATGTCTCGGTCATGGAGGGCGCCTTCTCTCAGGCCGGCATCATCCCGGCCCGGTCCATCACCGAGATGATGAACCTGGGCCGCGCCTTTAAGATGCCGCCCATGAACGGCAACCGGCTTTTAATCATTTCCCCCAGCGGGGGCATGGCCGTGATCATGGCCGACCTGGCCTATCAATACGGGTTCGAGCTGCCAGCCCTGCCCGCGGACTTGAAGGAAAAATATACGCAGTTGCGCCGCGCCGGAATCATTGAGCTCAAAAACCCGCTGGACTTCGGCGACATCTACAGCGCCGAGACTCAGCGGAACTGTTTGCGCGAACTCCTGGCCCGGGACGAATTCGACGCGCTGGCCACGGCCTATATCTACCGCGATCCCGAGATGCTCAAGCATTACCAGACCCTGACCCAGCTCCAGCGCGATCTGATCTCGGAGCTGAACGAGACCGTGGAGATGATCAAGAAACCGATCGGGTATATGCTGATGGTGCCCTTTCGGGTGAAGGAAGAACTCCTGGCCCGGAGCAAATACCCGATCTATGACACGCCCGAAGACGCCATCGCGGTGCTGGCGAAGATGCGCGATTATTATAAAAGGAATCGCCACTAACCTGGCTCGCACGAGAAGGAATGGAGACTAAAGTCTCCCGCACAGAAAGGAGGGAAAAATGGATTACAATTTAAGCGACGAACATCTGATGCTGAAGGATCAGGTTCGTAAATTCTGCGAGACCGAGCTCGTGCCCAAGGCGCGGGAACTGGACGAGAGCCAGGGATTTCCGTGGGACATTTACAAAAAAGCCGGGGCGCTCGGCTATGTCGGGTCCTATCTGCCGGTGGAATATGGAGGCGCCGGCGGGGACCTGTTTGCAAAAGCCATCATTGGAGAGGAGTTTGTCCGCGCCTGCTTCGGCTTCAACCTTTCCGCCAATGCCGCGGACCTCTTGTTCTGCAACAATGTCAATAAGCACGGCACCGAGGACCAGAAGAAAAAATATCTCCCGCCCATCTGCCGGGGCGAGGCGCTCGGGTCCTGGTGCCTGACCGAGCCCGGCGCCGGCTCCGACGCGCTCGGGATAAAATCGTCCTGCGTCCGCGACGGCGACCACTTCATCCTGAACGGCTCCAAGACCTTTATCACCAACGCGCCCGAGGCCAAATATTTCATCATGATCACCCGCGAGCCCGGCTCCAAAAAAATGGAAGGCGGCACCGCGTTCATCCTCGAGCGCGGCATGAAAGGGCTGTCCACCGGCGCCAAATTCGACAAGATGGGCGGAAGATGTTCGCCCACCGGAGAGGTGTTCATGGAAGACCTGCGCGTGCACAAGGATCAGGTGCTGGGCGCGCCCGGCCGCGCTTTCCACCAGATGTTCGCGTCGCTCGATGTCGAGCGATCGCTCACGCCCTTCTCGTCCATCGGCATCGCCCAGGCCGCGCTCGAGGTCGCGGCCAAATACGCGCTCGAGCGGGTTCAGTTCGGCAAGCCCATTGCGGAGTATCAGTTGATCCAGGAAAAAATCGCGCGGATCGCGACCGGGGTTGAGATCGTGCGCACTTATGCCTACAAGGTGGTCTGGATGGTGATGAACGGGAAGAAGGTGAGCAAGGAAGCCGCCATGATCAAGTATTATGCGAGCCGCATGGTCCAGCACGCCGTGCACGACGCGCTCCAGATTTTCGGCGGTTACGGCTACATGAAAGAATACCCGATCGAGAGATACTACCGCGACTCGCGCATGCTCGAGATCGGCGCCGGCACCACCGAAATCCAGAAGACCATCGTGGCGCGCGAGATTTTCCGCGAATATAAGTAGCGTCAGGCTTTATGCCTGACCACAATTGTGCGCAGACAGGAGTGTCCGCACCACGAATCCAAGGAGATTGAGATGGCTGATCTGAGAGACAAAGTAGTCGTTACCGTGGCTCCGACCGGGAGCATCCCCAGCCGCAAAGACACGCCCTATCTGCCGATCAGCGCGGAAGAGGTCGGAGATGAGACTAAACGGGCATATGACGCGGGCGCGAGCGTGGTGCATTTGCACGCGCGCAATCCCCAGACCGGCGAGCCGACCTCGGACCTCGAAGTCTTCCGCGCCTATTTGCAGGCCGTGCGGCAGCGCTGCCCGATCATCACCCAGATCACCACCGGCGGCGGCGCAACCACGCTTGGCCTTGGACCCGAGGCGCGGCTGAAAGCGGTGGAGGAACTGAAACCGGACTCGGCCTCGCTCAATGCCGGCTCGATGAATTTCGGCCGCAAGCTGTTCCCCAATCCGCCCGAGGTGATCGAGATGTTCGCGAAGCGGATGAAGGAATTGAAGGTCAAGCCCGAGTTCGAGGTCTATGATGTGGGCATGGTCAATAACGCGATCCAGCTCGTGATCAAGCCCGGCCTGGCCGACCCGCCCTACCGGTTCTCGTTCGTGATGGGCGTGCTTGGCGGCATCCAGCCCAGTCTCCGCAACCTCTCCGTCCTGGTGGACGACCTGCCGGATAATTCCACCTGGCAGGTGATCGGCATCGGCCGGCACCAACTCCCCATGGGCGCAGCCGGAGTCTCCGCGGGCGGCGGGCTGCGTGTTGGCTTTGAAGACAACATCTATTTGAAGCGCGGAGTCCTGGCGAAATCCAATGCCGAACTGGTGAGCGCGGCGGTGAAGATCATCGAGGGAATGGGCAAGGAACCGGCGAGCGTTGAAGAGGCAAGACAGATTATCGGGATTTGAAAATAAAATCAGGATTTTTTCTCGCGCCAAGCAATGAATTCTTCCGGCATTACCTCAATGTCCCTCAAAATGCTCCGAATAATTCCCCTTCCCAAATCTTCTCCTTTATGGAAGGGAACGGTAGCGGTTCTTCCGTCCGGATGGCTGAAAAACTTATGGCTTCCGCGCTGACGAATTTCCACAAATCCCAATCGGTTCAAGAAGCGGATGATTTCTTTGGCCGGGACCGGTCCCAGTTTGCTCAAGCCCGGACCTCGATCTGCTCAACGGCCACAAATTTGCCGGCGGCGGGTTTCTCTTCCTCCAGGCAAAGCTGGATCACTTCCCTCAGCCTTCTCCGGAGAGTCACCAGGTCCTTGGCCTGGGTGTAGCAGGAGCGCAGGGCCGGGACCCTCGCCACATAATAGCCGTCTTCGTCTTTTTCGATCAGGACGGTAAGCTCATAATTTTTTTTCGCGGACCTTTTCATGAGTTTCTCCTTAAATTGAAAGCTGCTATAATTTAGCTTCAATAAACTTGACTTTTGAGGCTGCTTAATTTAAAGCATTAGCATACAAGATTGGATGTGTCAACTAAGGTCTGCGGACAGGAGTGTCCGCACCACGAAAAGGAGGCAAAATGGAAATCGCGTTGGGAAAGAGCATTCAGGAGCTTGAGGTCGGGTTGAGCGCGGAGCAGAGCAAGACCATCACGGAGACGGATGTGATGCTTTATGCCGGGATCACCGGGGATTTCAACCCGATGCACACGAACGAGGAATACGCGAAGACCACGCGGTTCGGGACCCGGAT
>CAIUDS010000413.1 GCA_903897985.1 uncultured delta proteobacterium | reverse complement strand
GGATTTTGTCAAATTTCTGATCGGGGTGGAATATTCCGACAAGCTCATGGAGGACCAGCTCCTAAATGTAAATTTCCTGAAAGACGCGCCCCGGCTCGAGATCCCGGTTTATTTTTTCGCGGGCCGCCACGATTACAATACGCCCTGGGAGTTGGTCCAGGAATATTATGACAAGCTGGACGCGCCCAAGGGCAAGCATCTGGTCTGGTTCGAGAACTCCGCGCACTCGCCCAACCTGGAGGAGCCGGAAAAATTCAGCCGGGTGATGGTTGACCAGGTGCTAAAGGATACTTATCTTAAACCCTAGCGACAAACTTTCGGGAAGGAAGATAACATGAGCGACCAGGATGAAATTCGGAAATCGGTTTCGGACGCGTATGGGCAGGCGATCAAGAAGCCCGCGGATAAAGGCTGCTGCTCGGGCTCGGGCACTTTTTCGAGCATGGCGGGTTATAGCGCGGAGGAGTTGGCGGCCTTGCCAAAGGACGCGGTGGGCAATTCCTTCGGCTGCGGCAATCCCCTGGCCATGAGCGAGGTGCGGGAAGGGGAGACCGTGCTGGACCTAGGCTCGGGCGGAGGCATTGACCTGATCCTGGCCGCGAAAAAGGTCGGGCCGCAGGGCAAGGTGATCGGGGTGGACATGACCGACGACATGCTCGCGCTCTGCCGCAAGAATATCGCCGCGTCCGGGCTTCAGAACATCGAGGCGCGCAAAGGCATTATCGAGAAATTGCCGGTGGACTCGAACTCGGTGGACCTGGTCATCTCGAACTGCGTGCTCAACCTTTCGCCGGAAAAAGACCGGGTATTCAAGGAAATTTTTCGCGTGCTCAAGCCGGGCGGGAGGATTTTGGTTTCGGACATTGTCGCCAAAGACCTGCCCGCCTGGGCCGTGATCAACCAGAACCTTTACAATTCCTGCGTCGCCGGCGCCATCAGCGAAGAGGACTATTTGCAGGGGCTGGCCAAGGCCGGCCTGAAAAACGCCGCGGTGCGCGACCGGCTCATCTATGACGCCGCCATGCTCCAGTCTTTCCTCACTCCCAAACTCTCGGACGAGGGCGCCAGTTGCTCCTGCTGCGCTCCGCCCGCGCTCTCCGATTCGGCCCGCGAAAAAATCACGGCCCAGCTTGCGGGCAAAATCTGGAGCGCCAAAATTTACGCGCAAAAGCCCTGACCCCCTGGCTGGCAAAACCGGGGAAATTGATCAAATATTTCCCTTCCGCATAATGAACTCTGCTATTACTCTTTGCGCCCTTTGCGGCTTTGCGGTAAAATTCTCCCGGCTAAAATAGAAGATCAATCAGGAGGCGGAAATGAATTTTGAGGAAGCTAAACAGTTGGCGTATTCGAAGTTGAGCAATCAGAACCTGCGGAAACATTCAATGGCGGTGGCCGCGGTGATGCGGCATCTGGCGCGGCGGTTCGGGGAGGACGAGGAGAAGTGGGCGCTGGCGGGAATTCTTCACGACCTGGATTATGAGGAGACCTTGAACGACCCGGCGCGGCACGGGCTGGTGACGGAAGAATGGCTTAAGCCGCATAACCTGGCGCCGGAGGTGATCGGGGCGATCAAGGCGCACGCGGACAAGGCGGAGCGCAGCAGCGTGATGAACAAGGCGATCTGGGCCTGCGACCCGATCACCGGGTTTATCGTGGCCTGCGCGCTGATCCGGCCGGAGAAGAAACTGGCGCCGGTCGAGATCGAGTTCGCGGTGAAGCGGATGAAGGAGAAGCGGTTTGCCGCGGGCGCCAACCGCGAACAGATCCGCTCGTGCTCCGAGCTGGGGCTTTCGCTCGAGGAATTTTTCGATCTCTCGCTCAAGGCCATGAAGGAGATCGCGGGCGAACTGGGACTTTAATATATAAGATTTATTCACCGCAGAGACGCGGAGAACGCAAAGAAATTTAGATCGGTTCAGGAGATAAAGAGAGGAGAAACCGATGGCAGGACTTTCCGAGCAGTTCCACTCAGGCACCATATATTCCCGCAAGAAACCCTTTGCCGGGTCCAAGCCCAAAGACCGGCCCGAGCCGTTCAAGGAATATCCCGGGAGCAAAAAGGTCAAGCTGGAAACCCCGGCGCTTCCGCCCGGCTCGCTCTGGCTTTCGCTCAAGAACCGGAGATCCCGGCGGGACTTCAAAAAGGAGCCGATCAGCAAAGACCAGTTGGCGCTCCTGCTCTGGGCCAGCCAGGGGGTGACGGAAAAAATTTCCGGTTTCCAGCTCCGGACCGCTCCCAGCGCGGGCGCGCTCTACCCGATCGAGACCTACCTGGTGAGCAACCGGGTGGAGGGGCTCGAGCCGGGCGTGTATCACTGGAACCTGATCGAGCAGTCGCTGGAAATGATCAAGCCGGGGGATGTGTCGCTAGAACTCGAACTCGCGGCGCTCAATCAGGACATGTGCCGGACCGCGGCCGTGGTCTTCGCCTGGAGCGCGATCTTCGCGCGCTCGACCTTCAAGTATTCCGACCGGGGCCTGCGCTATATTTATATGGATGCCGGCCACATCTGCGAGAACCTGTATCTCGCGTGCGAGGATTTGAAGCTGGGCTGCTGCGGGGTCGGCGCGTTTTTCGACGACGAGGTGGACGCGCTCCTGGGCCTGGACTCGAAAGAGGAAGCCGCGGTATATCTGGCCGCGGTGGGCAAATATTAGGGAACCGAAGCCGGTGCGCAGTTTACCAATCAGCATGGGGCCGGGGAGCAAGAACTGAGGCCATGAACGGGCAAAGCCACAAATCGGGGCGAATTTTTTTTCTGTATCTGGTCCTGTCCATCGTCCTGACCTGGCCGCTCGCCGTCAACCTCACCCGCTACCCGCTCTTTGACCGGCTCGACATCGGCATGACCATCCTCAATTTCTGGTGGCAATACTACGCGCTGTTCCATTTCCATGCCGACCCCTGGTTCCATTCCCTGGTCAATTACCCGGACGGTTTCAGTCTGGTCTTCTTCCCGCTCTATCTCGCTTACGGCGTGCTCTCGTTCCCGTTCCAGTTCCTGTTCGGAAGCCCCGGCGCCATCCCCGGCTTCTTCAACTGGATCAGCATCCTCTCCTTCGCTTTTACCGGGTTCCTCGCATTCCTCATCTGCAAAAAGCTCGTGAACAGCGCCGCTTCCGCATTCATCGCCGGAATCCTCTTCACTTTCCTGCCTTTCCATTACTGGCATTTGCCGCGCTGTCACGCCTCCTGTTTAGAACTGGTCCTGCTCCCGATTTACTGCTATCTCCGCCTGCTCGAGGACAAGACCCGCAAGACCGCCATCGTTTTCGGTCTTTCCCTCGTGCCGCTCTTTTATCAGTCGCCCAACTATCTCGTCTATGTCTCGCTCTTCCTCGGACTGAGCCTGCTCTATCTGCTGGTTGCGGATCGAAAAATGCTCGACCGTAAATGGCTCGGCTCGGTTGCGCTCGCCGCGCTCATCGCAATCACGCTCGCGCTCCCGTTCCTGCTCGAGGCCGGAAAAGAAATCATCCGCCAGACCACGCCCGCCACCAATACCGTTGATACCCAGGTGCTATTTTCCGCCAACCCCGTCGGCATGGTCCTGCCCGGTCCCAACCAGAAACTCTACGGCTCCCTGGGACGGCTCGGAGAAAACCTGATCGCCGGCCACGGTTTGACCGGAAAAGAAATCTTTCCCGGCTACCTCCTGCTGGTCACCGGTGTGTTTGGAATTTTCCTGGCCCGCCGGCGGGTCAAATTCTTCGGCTTCTGGGTCCTCGTTTTTCTTTTCTTCCTGATCATGAGTCTGGGGCCTTTCCTCGATTTGGCGGGCAAAACCTTTTATCGCTTCCCGCTCCCATTCTATCTGCTCCAGAAAATTTTCCCCGTCTTCTTGATGGACCGCAGCCCGGGCCGGATGACCGTGTTCGCATATTTCGCGCTCGCGGTTTTTTCCGCGGCAGGCTTTGCCTGGATTGGGGGAAGGCTTAAGGGCGGGAAGCGGATCGCGGTGTTCGCGGCCATCGGCGTTTTTGCGCTCCTGGAGTTGAACCAGGCCCCGCTCTCGATGGGCCGGATCGAGCTTCCCAAGCTCTATCGGGAAATCGCCCGGGAGCCGGGCGAGTTTTCCGTGCTCGACCTGCCGCTGCTTCCCGACATCTACCGCTTCTCCGGATATTTTCAGATTTTCCACAAGAAGGGCATCGTGGTCGCGCCGAAGAAAGGCGAGGTCACCTCGGAGGACCAGCCGCTGTTTTATTATTTTGACGAGCCGGGCAGGTTCTTTCTGCTCGCGCCCGAAAAGCAGGAATCCGAACAGGGCCGGATCGCGGCGGAACTCAAGCGCCGGCGGGTGAAATATGTTATTGTTTATCTCAAGTTTGTGGACGCGGAAAAACGGGAGCATATGGACCAACTGCTCGAGCGGCTGGGCCCGGTCCGGGTTTTCAATTCGGAAAACCTTTTCTCGGTTTATCAGTTTGCGTATTGATTGGGCCGGGGTATTGCACTAGAATCCTGGCGGAGGACGGATGAAACATCTGGTGATAAAAATCAAGCGGCTTTCGGGCAAGGACCGGGCCGCGGGCCTGCCCAAAAAGGCCACCGAAGGGAGCGCCGGTTTTGACCTGCTGGCGAGCAATGATGACGAGATCGTGATTGCGCCGGGCGAGCGCGCGCTCATCCCGACCGGGATCGTGATCGAACTGCCCCCGGGCCATGAGGCCCAGATCCGGCCCCGTTCCGGCCTGGCCTGGAAATGCGGCGTGACCCTGCTCAACACCCCCGGCACCATTGACGCCGACTACCGGGGCGAACTCAAAATCATCCTGATCAACCTGGGCCAGGAACCCTTTCCTGTGAAAAAAGGCGACCGCATCGCCCAGATGGTGATCGCGCAATTCCTGGACTGCCGGCTCGAAGAAGCCGCTGAGCTTTCCAAAACCGAGCGCGAAGACGGCGGCTTCGGGCATACCGGAGTCAGTTAGCGGGGCACGGTCAACGGTCAACGGAGGAACCCTTCCCGTCATAACCAGCATCCCTTCCGCGCTTGGCCATTGACAATTTTTATCTAATAGCTTATATTTTTTCCAGGCAAGGGTTTGACTGAAACCTTACAAAAAGGAGGGTTAGAAATGAAAAAAGTTCTGTTGGCAATGGCGGTGATCGTGTTTCTGGCCGGCGTGGCCATGGGTCAGGAAGCCCAGCCGACTCCCGCGTCCGAACTCAAAATCGAGCAGGCCGTTATCGCGAAGGATGTTCAGAACCGCGAGCCGGTGGAGCCGGGAGACAAGTTCAGCGCGGATGTGGGCAAGGTCTATTGCTTCAACAGGATTTCCGGCGCCAAGGGCGAGACCGAGATCAAGCATGTCTGGTATATGGGCGACAAGGTCGTGAGCGAAATCCCGCTCAAGATCAACGGCCCCACCTGGCGGACCTGGAGCTACAAGACCATTGACAAGACTATGATCGGCGCCTGGAAGGTCGAGGTCAAGGACTCCGATGGCAAGGTCCTGACCACCATCGCCTTCACCATCGAATAATCGTTCCCTTTTTCAGACGAGTCAGCCGGAACCCCCGGGAGGGGGAAGCTGTTCCTTTGCAGCAGTCACCCGCCAGGGTCATATCGGCCTAATGGCGTCGGCCACGGGCGGATGCTATAATTCAGGAAATGAAATACCGGATCAAAAGCGTGGCGGGGCTTATGGCCATACTCGGCTTGGCCGGGCTTGCCGGATATTATGTCGGGCATATATTTTCCGGCCGCAATCCCTTTCTCAATTTCGCGGAGGTGGTCCCGGGGACGCTTTACCGGAGCGGCGAACTGAGATCGGCGGATTTGGACAAGATCATCAAGGCCCACGGGATCAAGACCATCGTCTGCCTGGCGGGCAGGGAGAATAATGAGATCGAGGCGATGGCGAAGCGGTCCGGGCTGAATGTGGTCGGCATCCAGATGCGCGCCAACCGGCCGCCGGGACCGGACCGGCTGGGTCTGGCGCTGAAAATAATTTCCGGCCAGGGCTTTGACCGGAAGCAATCTTCCTGGTTGTTGGAGGACTACCTGGGCCCGGACTCGGACCAAGTCAAACTCCCCGGCCCCTATTTATTGCATTGCCAGGCGGGCGCGGACCGCACCGGCTATGTGGTCGCGGTCTATCGGATTTGTTTCGAGGGCTGGTCAACGGACTCGGCCCGGCTGGAGATGCTCCGGTATTATCATCTGCCCCTCAAGTTCCCCCGGATGTGGGAAGACCTGGAAAAAATTCAACCGGCGCAATTCTGCCCGCAGTTCAACCCCGGCTACCAGCCGGGGCCGCCGCAGAAATCCTGAAGGAGTAACCTTGGATCACGAACTCATGGAAACGGATTTGCTGGTGATCGGCTCGGGGGTGGCTGGCCTGTTCTTCGCGCTCAAGAGCCGGGACCTGGGCCGGATCACGGTGGTGAGCAAGCGCGAGCTCTGGGAGTCGGCGAGCTATTACGCGCAGGGCGGGGTGGCGAGCGTGGTCGCGGAGGATGACACTTTCGATTCGCATATCCAGGATACGCTGGGGGCGGGCGCGGGGCTATGCAAGCCCGAAGTCGTGGAGCTGGTGGTCAAGAGCGGCCCGGAGCGGATGCGGGAATTGATCAAACTCGGCGTGCGCTTCAATGTCAGGAACCAGGAACAGCCCGAACTCTTTTCCAAACCGTCATCCTCGCCCTTTGACCTCGCCCGCGAAGGCGCCCACAGTCGGGCCCGGATCCTGCACAGCGACGACGCCACCGGCAAGGAACTCGAAAGCGTGCTGCTCAGGAACTGCCAGAAGATCGGCTCGATTCAATTCCTGGAATTCCAGCAGGCGGTGGACCTGATCACCAGCTCGAAGCTCGGCGAGCCTGGACCCAACCGCGTGCTCGGCGCCCATGTCCTCGATCTAAAGACCGGCGCGGTCCGAACCATCTCCGCCAAGGCCGTCATCCTCGCCGCGGGCGGCGCCGGAAAAGTTTATCTCTACACCTCCAACCCCGACCTCGCCACCGGCGACGGCATCGCCATGGCCTGGCGCGCGGGCGCTCAGATCGCCAACATGGAATTCTTCCAGTTCCACCCCACCTGTCTCTATCATCCCGAGGCCAAATCGTTCCTCATCTCCGAGGCCGTGCGCGGCGAGGGCGCCGTGCTCAAGACCCTTGCCGGCGAGCGCTTCATGCCCAAATACCATTCGATGGCCGAACTCGCGCCGCGCGATGTGGTGGCCCGGGCCATTGACCAGGAGATGAAAACCTCGGGCGCCGACTATGTCCTGCTCGACATCTCCCACCAGCCCGAGCATTTCGTGAAGGAACGCTTTCCCAATATTTACAAGACCCTCAAGCAATACGGCTTCGACCTGACCAAGGACCCGGTCCCGGTGGTCCCGGCCGCGCATTACCTCTGCGGCGGAATCCAGGTGAACGAAGACGGCCGGACCAATCTTGACGGTCTCTTTGCCATCGGCGAAAACTCCTGCACCGGTCTCCACGGCGCCAACCGGCTCGCGTCCAACTCGCTGCTCGAAGCCGTGGTCTATGGAGACCGCGCGGCCAAAGCGGCCTCGACCTATCTTCAGGAAAATCGGCCCACCCTTCGGGTGCCGCCCTGGGAAAGCGGAAGAGCGAGCAAGCTGGCCGAGCCTTTGGTGGTCAAGCATAACTGGCTCGAAGTCCGGCGCACCACCTGGAACTATGTCGGCATTGTCCGGAGCGACAAATGGCTCAGCCAGGCCCAGCGCCGTTTGGACCTCGTTCAGGAAGAGCTCAAACAGTATTACTGGGACTACCTCATCACCGGGGACCTGATCGAACTCCGAAATATCGCCATTGTGGCCGACCTGATCACCAAATGCGCCATGTATCGAAAAGAAAGCCGCGGGGTCCACTACAACCTCGACTATCCGGAAACCAAAAAGGACTGGCAACGGGACACGGTCATCCAATTGGGGAGACCCATCGAAGGTTGATCGCTTGATATGCAAATGCTTGTCCTTTTCGCCCGTCCGGTTTGAAATTGCGCCTTGCGGCCGTCTATTAGGGTATGGACAGGGAAAAAGAAGGCGCGAGTTTCCTTGGGCAAGGACAAGACGAGAGCCAATTCTGTCCATGAAGGGGGTAAAAGCATGGAACCCAGACCGCAAATAGGCGCATTAAGATTGCAACTGATTGAGCGGTCCCCCAAAACCGTCAAGGAGCCCTCTTTTAAACCCCGCTGCTTTTTCTGCCATGAAGAGGTTGACCCGGAACTGGTGCTGATGGTGAACAATACTTTGGAAGAGATGGTCTGCATCTGCGGCAAACACTTTTACAAACTGCCTTGAGGGGGTTGAAATTTTTCGGCCCGGTCCGGCCCCATAAAGAAATGGTGCGAAAGAGGGGATTTGAACCCCTATGGCCTTGCGGCCACTAGGTCCTGAGCCTAGCGCGTCTGCCAATTCCGCCACTTTCGCGCGCGCAGTCAAATTATTTTAGCAACTTTTGCCGCGTTGTCAAAATAATTCCCTTTTCTGCGCCCGGCGGTTTAAGGCGCGCTTAAGCGTCCGGGCTTAGCATTGGCCCGAAGCGTGGCTCTTCGGATCAACCTGGCAGGTATTGATCCCGAGCAGCCGGTACAAGCCGCAGAAGCTGAACGCCGCGGTTCCCAGCGGCAGGATCGCGAGCAATCCCCACCAAGTCTGATAAAAAATCCCGATCGCCCCGATCACCACGCCGATTACCAGCCGGATGATCCGGTCCGTTTTTCCTATGTTTTTCCTGAACATCTTAGCGCCTCCTCGGCCCTTTTCAGGGTCTAGCATCATTTGTTTCCTCTAATCGCAATATAGGCATCGCCCTTGCGGATGTCAATGTTTGCGAGGACGGGCCGGAAGGCCTTCAGCGCGCTTTGGCCATGGCCGATTTGATGGGCGCAACGAATTTTTTGAGGGCGGGCAGGAGGTTCTTGGAGCGGCCGAATTTGGCGACCACGCTCACGAGCGCGCTCCCGATAACCACGCCGTCCGCGATTTTGGCCAGCATTTTGGCCTGGGCGGGACTGGAGACCCCGAACCCGACCGCAATGGGCAGATCGGAGACTTTCCGGATTTGGGCGATATGGTCGGTGATGCCCTTGGGCAGTTCCTTGCGCGCGCCGGTGATGCCGGTGACCGAGACATAATAGATGAACCCGCTCGAAGCCCCGGCGACCAGCTTGAGCCTGGCGGCGTCGCTCGTGGGCGTGGCCAGATGGACGAGGCACAGCCTCGACTTGTTACAAAAATTTCTAAGGTTATAACTCTCCTCCGGCGGCAAATCCACCACCAGCATCCCGTCAATCCCGGCTTCCTGACCCAGGCTCGCGGCCTTTTCCTCCCCAAACTTGAAAATTGGGTTGTAATAGCTGAAGAGCATGAGCGGGACCTGCGAATGCTTTCTAACCCGCTCGACCATCGCGAAGATTTCCTCCAGGCCGAACGGCTTCTTGAGCGCGCGCAGGGACGCCTTCTGGATGGTTGGCCCGTCCGCGGTCGGGTCGGTGAACGGGACGCCCAGCTCGATGAGGTCGGCGCCGGCCTCGGCGAGGGTCAGGATGATCTTCTCCGTGGTCTTGAGATCGGGATCGCCCGCGGTGATGTAAAGCACCAGCGCCGCCTGATTTTTCTCTCTCAGTTTCTTGAACTTTTTATCTATCCGATTCATCGTTTCTCATTGTGCGAGCGAGCTTGCTCGCGATATTGCTTTTCCACAATATTTATATCCTTATCGCCTCTCCCGCTTAAATTGACCACGATTACTTTGTCCTTGCCCATCTCCCGCGCGATCTTGAGTGCATACGCGACCGCGTGTGAACTTTCGAGCGCCGGGATGATGCCCTCGAAATGACATAGCAGGTCAAAGGCTTCCAACGCCTCCTTGTCCGTGACCGCGACATACTGGGCCCGGCCGGTGTCCTTGAGCCACGAATGCTCCGGCCCGACGCCGGGATAGTCCAGGCCGGGCGCGATGGAATGGGCGGGGAGGATCATGCCCCGACGGTCCTGGAGCAGGTAGCTTTTGGACCCGTGGAGCACGCCGACCGACCCCGCGGTGATGCTCGCGGAATGTTCGCCGGTCTTGAGTCCCTTGCCCGCGGCCTCCACCCCGATCAGCTTCACCGAGCCCTGCGAGATGAACGGATAGAACAGCCCCATCGCGTTCGAGCCGCCGCCCACGCACGCCAGCGCCGCGTCCGGCAGCCGGTTTTCCTGTTCCATGATTTGCTTGATGGTTTCCTCCCCGATCACCTTCTGGAACTCGCGCACGATCTTGGGATACGGGTGCGGGCCCGCGACCGACCCCAGCAGATAATAAGTGGTCCCGACATTGGTGATCCAATCGCGGAGCGCCTCGTTCAGCGCGTCCTTCAGGGTCTTGGACCCGCTCGACACCGGCCGCATTTTCGCGCCCAGGATTTTCATCCGGAAAACATTCAGGCTCTGTCGAGCAATGTCGTCCTCCCCCATGAAAATCTCGCAGTCGAACCCGAGCCAGGCCGCGACCGTGGCCGTGGCCACGCCGTGCTGGCCCGCGCCGGTCTCCGCGATCAGCCGGGGTTTGCCCATCTTTTTAGCGAGGAGCGCCTGGCCGACCGTGTTGTTGATCTTGTGCGCGCCGGTGTGGCAGAGGTCCTCCCGCTTGAGATAGATTTTCGCGCCGCCGATTTTTTCCGTGAGCCGCTGACAGAAATAGAGCGGCGTGGGCCGGCCCACATAATGGCGGAGATGGGACTTGAGCTCGGTCTGGAAATCCGGGTCCGCGTAATATTTCTCAAAGGCCCGCTCGAGTTCGAGCAGGGCGGGCATGAGCGTTTCCGCCACGAACCTGCCGCCGAATTCTCCGTATTTGCCTTGTTCATCCGGTAACATTTTTTATCGCCTCGAAAAAGTTTTTCATCTGGTCGCGGTCCTTTACCCCCGGCGCGCTCTCGACCCCGCTCGCCACATCCACCGCCCAGGGTTGCATGGCTTCGATCGCCCCGGCCACATTTCGCGGGTTGAGCCCGCCGGCCAGGATAATTTTCCCCGCCTTGAACTTCGCCTTTCGCGCGAGCGCCCAGTCCGGGCGCTTGCCGCTCCCGCCGTATCCCCTGGTCTTGCTGTCAATCAGCCAGACCACCTTTTGATAGCTGTCCATTGTATGCAAATCGTCTTTCGATCCAAGCCGAAGCGCTTTGATCACCGGGACCGGAAGCTGCCCGCAATATTCCGGTGTCTCCTCGCCGTGGAGCTGCACCCAATCCAGCCCGAGCGCCTTCGCGATTTCCTTCACCTGCTCGAGCGGCTGGTTGACAAACACCCCCACGATCTCCGCCCGACCCTTTATGGCTTTGACAATCTTTTTGGCATCCTTCAACTCGATCACCCTTTTGGTCCCCGGCCAGAAATTCAGCCCGATGAAATCCGCGCCCAGCTCGAGGGCCAGGCCCGCGTCTTCCAGTCGCTTGATCCCGCAGACTTTAACCTTGACCATGGACCAACTCGCGGAGCTTTGCGCCGGGGTCGCCGGAGGCCAGAATGGAGCCGCCGATAAGGAAAGCTTTCACGCCCAGGTTCTGGAATTCCTCCAGCTCGGCCCGGGTTTTAAAACCGCTTTCGCTGATCACGATCCGGTCTTTGGGGATGAGCGGGAGCAGGTCTCGGGTGGTGTCCAGATTGACCTCGAGGGTGGAAAGGTTGCGGTTATTGATCCCGATCAATCTCGCGCCTAGGGCCAGAACATGTTCGAGTTCTGGCCGGTCATGCACCTCGACCAGCGGCGTCATCATCATCTCGCGGGCAAGCAGATAAAGCTCCTCCAGCCTTTTTTCCGAAAGCGCCGCGGCGATCAGGAGCACCAGGTCCGCGCCGTGGATCCGGGCGAGCAGGACCTGGAACGAGGAAATGATGAAGTCCTTGCACAGGACCGGCAGATGGCAGGATTTTTTCACCGCGGTCAAATCCTCGAGACTCCCGCCGAAATGGTCTTCCTCGGTAAGGACCGAGATCGCCCGCGCCCCGGCTTGCGCATAGCTTTGCGCCAGCTGAGCCGGGTCCAAGCCGGGCCTGATTTCTCCCGCGCTCGGGCTTTTGCGCTTGATCTCCGCGATCACCGGGATCGCGATCGCGCCCGGGTCCTGCCGGAGCAGCGCCGCAAAAACATCCCGCACCGGCTCCGCATTCGCAAGCAGCCGCTCGAGTTCCTGAACCGGGAAACCCTTTCTTTTTTCCTCGAGCCGCGATCTTTTTTGGGCCAGGATTTTTTCCAAAACCGTGGGCATGTTAAACGGGTTCCT
>CAIUDS010000412.1 GCA_903897985.1 uncultured delta proteobacterium | reverse complement strand
GGCGAACTTCCAAAACAAACTCATGCTGTTCCCGAGCTATGAATTCCGCAAACGGAACTACCCGTTGGACTGGAAACTTTCTCCCGGACTTATCCTCTCGACGCCCGCGCACCTGGCCGAGTTATATACTTTTCAATCGGTTACCGATGACCCCTATTTGATCTCGCCGGCCATGTCTTTTAGCGCGCCGGCCACCGCGGAATTGAAGTTCGAACTGCGCATCCAGCCGAAAGCATATCTTGCTCCGCAGGAAAGCGAGGGCTGTTTTTTCTGGACCACCAGTGAGGATTCGGAATGGAAAGAGGCTCATAAGCTTTGTTTTCCGGTCGAGGCGGACGGGAAATTTCATCTTTATCGGCTCCGGGTTGACCATAACCTTTATTGGCTGCGCTCGGGCAAAATTACCCGGGTCCGGCTGGACCCGATTGCCTTTCCCGGCTGGTTTCAACTGGATACCCTGTCCTTTTCGCCCCTTCCCGGCGCAGATAATTAACTTTCCCTTTCTCTAAATAGAATCGTTTTACTTGTCAATTCCTGATAAAATGACGCCAGGGTAGGATTTAGGAGAAACCTATAACCAAAAGGAGGTATCTAAAATGCTGGACCCGGTTAAGGTTCCGGATCGCCGATGGGGTAAAAGACCCCGCTATGAAAGGAGTCCATGATCTCCAGGAAAAAACGGCTCTCGCTTTCGCTCGCAGCGCTGGTCCTCGCCGCCATCCTCGCCGCGGCCGCTTACTCCTGGTATTTCCAGGTCCTCCCCCAGTCCGCCCTCCGACTGCTCGAGGAAATCCCGCCGCCTTCCAAAAATGACCGCATCCTCGTGTTCACCCCCCATCCCGATGATGAAACCCTTGCCTGCGGCGGCTACCTCGCCGCGGCCGTTGCCGACGGGGCCTCGGTCTGGATCGCCCTGGTCACCGACGGCAACAAGCATGGCCAGGAACAGGTCCGCTACCAGGAATTCAAGAACGCCACCGCCACCCTCGGGGTTCCGGAATCCCATTTGTTTTTCCTGGGCTTTCCCGACGGACAGCTCAAAAGACAGGATCCCCGCGAACTCCGCCTTCGCTTCGAGGAAATCATCGCCCGGTTAAATCCCGACATTGTCTTCGCCCCGAACCCGCTGGACCATCATCCCGACCATAAGACCGTCGGAAAAATCGTGGCCTCAGCCGTCGCCGGGAAAAAGATCACGCTCTACCAATACCTCGTCCACCATAACCTCTTCCCCCATCCGAAAAAATTCGACCCGGATTTGTTTATGCTGCCCCCGCTCCGCATGTACAAGCCTGATGGCGCCTGGAAAAAATTCATGCTCGCGCCCGAAATCGAGGACCTTAAATTGGCCGCGGTCCTTCGATACAAATCCCAGCTCCATGACCGCCGCGATCCTTTCCTCCGGGCCCTGCTCCTCAGCATGGTCCGCCAGAATGAACTCTTCGCCTCCCCTTGAGCTTCGTTGGCGCTGCGGTGGGAGTTGCTCAATAAGTTCTTGACACTACTGGCGGCTTCAGCCGCGATAACCTTTCAACCTTTTAGCTTTTTAGCCCTTTCCTCTTTTCCGCCTGCCTACTTCTTATTGACCGGATCTGTCATTGAAATCAGTATAATAGTATCACTATGACCCGAAGGGAGGACTGGAAATGAGGTATTTAAAATTTGAATCCGGGACGGTCTTGGAGACGGGACGCGAAATTTCGATGTGGATGGTGCGCGCCGAATGCCCGATCTGCCGGGTCGGGCATGCGACCATGTTCTACAAAAAGCCCGAGCTCAAAGCCGTGCTGGAAGCCAAATTCCTGCCCTGCTCCACCTGCCGGAAAGAATTGGAAAGAGGGGCCGCCCTGGAAAAGGAACAGGAGCCGGCTCTGCAATGAACCGAAGAGGCTGATCGGCAATCCGGCCTTAGCTCGCCTACTTTAGGATATCTTCAATCGCAGGGGGATACCACATCTCCATAGGCAAACCCTGCTCATCTGTTTCCGGATTCTGAGGAATTCTCTGAGCCACCTCTCTATATTTGGCCCAGGCTGTCAGAAGGCAGGCATGCGCATCAATGACATCTTCCTTTATTGCATTAAATCTTTCTGCCATTTCCCCTATATTGGGAAATGCCATTTTCAATATCGCAATTCGCTCCTTTTGGCCACCCTCCATTTTCTTACCGTTCATAAGGTTCTTGCCACCATTCAGTTTATGAAAGATAAGTTCTGGATGGGTCTCAAAAATTTCAACTTTTCCGTCTTTATCCAATCCGCGTTTGAATTCATCCACTTCCTTGATTTTGGGGAGAATTCCGAAGGCTTGAATGCTAATGCCTTTATGATTTAAATGAAATTGGCGGTTGATTTCCGATGCCTTCTTATTTCCGGAGCCAAAGCCACGACCCATCCGCCCTTACAACCATCCACCCCTGCCAGCCATTTTTCGCTCATTTTTGCCCTCCTTGTTTTTCCACGCTTCAACATACCCAACTGAAATTTGGATGTCAAGCAAAAAATACCGCTTTATGCTCATATTTTCTCTGGGCCGATGATAACGGAATCGCGGCGGCAAGGCACTCGCACATTTAGAGCTGAAAAGTAAAAAACTTTGCGGCCTTGCCTACTCCGCCGTAGTAGCTACGGCTACGAAGGCTGGATGCGCCTTTGCGGTGATAATAATGTTTCCTTATTTCCCCATCTCCTTGACCGCGCGGCTGATGTGCGAGAGCGGGATTGCTTCAATTTTGTCCGCCAGGGAATAAGCCCGGTCCCCGGCATAGACCAGCCAGAGTTTTTTCATCAGGGTTCGGCCAAATCCGCTCCTTGAAAATTACCAGGCTGCCTGGTAATTTTCAACCTTCATCCAGGTTCGTCATATGACTGGCCGCGAGCGATTTGAGTTGGCGAGGCGAGCAGGGTAGAATGCTGATTGAAAGGAGCGCTTTTGAAGCTGAGGAGATTAGTCAAGAGACTGAGCGCGGGATCATTGCAGAATGTGGCTTTTTCGGATATGGTAAAGTTAGTGGAAGGCTTTGGTTTCAAGCTGGCGCGGGTGAGCGGCAGCCATCACATTTTCACTCATCCGGATATTCCGGAACTGATCAACCTTCAGGAGGTGAAAGGAGAAGCTAAGCCTTACCAGATCCGGCAGGTGCTGCGGCTGTTGGAGCGATACAACTTAAAATTGGAGGAATCGGAATGAGCGATTACCACATAAACATTTTTTACAGTGAGGAGGACGGGGGATATATCGCGGATATCCCGGACCTGGAATCTTGCAGCGCATTCG
>CAIUDS010000411.1 GCA_903897985.1 uncultured delta proteobacterium | reverse complement strand
GCCCTTGGGCTTGGCGCCTTCCGGCCCGATCCGGTATTTCCAGTTGTAATAGCGCGAGCGGAGCCGGACATAGACCTGGGAGTGCTCGCAGATAAACTGATCGAGCTTTCCCTGGTAAGTAACCCGGGGATCCTCACCCTGGGAATAGGGCTTGAACTGCCGCAGGATCGGCTCATGGGAGCGGAAATATTCAAAGTCGTTCCAGGCATTGCTCAGCACCGCGTAGTCGGGATGGAACAGATGCCCCTCCGAATAGAACCGGCCGAGCGAATCAAAAGTGGCCGAGCCCGGCACTCCGGCATTGATCACCTCCACTTTCGGAAAACCGCTTTGCTTCAAGATCCGCTCCACCCGGTGCGGCCAGTCATTGGGCTCGGTCACGACCTGATCAAACACCGCGGAGCCGCCGTAAAAAATGATCCGGATGGCGCCCGGCGGTTTTTCCAGGTTGAACTCCGGACCGCGGTAGCCTTTAGCGTTGAGGTGGAATTTGACGCCCTCCCGGCCGGACGGGTTAAACTCCCGCCGCGGAAAAACATAGCGCGAGAAAACCGCGGGCTCATACTGGAGATAGCGGTCCCTCAAGATTTCCGGGGTGACATATCCGGCCCTGGAAAAATGCCGGACATAAAGCTCGGCCAGAAGCGACGCGGCCGCCAAAGCGATGACCACGGGAACCAGCATAAACGCTAGTTTCTTTTTTAAACTATACTCTGGCATACACGGTATCCGCGGGCCTCAGTCCCGAGGCCAACGGCTTGCGCCGAAAAGTCCTGCCCCGGCTCAAGCCGAACTCAATCGCGATCACGCGTTTATTATTGCGGCGGCTGTTCGCCCGACGGAGGCGGAGGCTGCTGTTGCTGCTGCGAAGGCGAGCCTTCTTCCGGCTTGGCTTCCTCGAGCAGACGCGGCATCACCGTAGGATGCACATCCTCTTTCTCCCGAACCACGGTCGGCTGCTTGGTGACGACCTTTTTCATGGCCGGGGTTTTGCCCGCGGTTTCCGCGATATACTTGTCCAGATCGAATTTGGCCTGCCAACCCGGCGCAACCTCGATCTTAAGCACCTGGCCCACTCTGATCCAGTTGGGATTGCGCACTTCCTTTTTATTCAGCTTCCAGATCTTCTCCCACTGCCGCGCGTCGCCGTAATAAAACCCGGCGAGCAGATGAAGGTTTTCCCCGGCCTTGACCGTGTGCAGCCGCAGCGTCTTTTGCGGCGCCGCCGCGGTCGCGGCCTCCTGGCCGTACAGCGCCAAACTCACCAGTAACCCAACTACCGCTACCGCCAGAATCATTCCCTTTTTCATGCCAGCCACCTCCTGGTCAACTTTTTACTACTTTACACCTTTTTCCCCCAATTTGTAAAGTCCCCTTGATTCCGGGAAGAAATTTGTCCAAAATCGGGGCCGAGCAGGCAGCCGCGTTCAGTTGTGAACAAAGGAATCGGCCGCGGCATCCGAAAGAATGATGGATGATTGCGCAAACGATATTTGAAAGGAGCGGGAATGGCGGAAAAGAAAAAAACGGAAAAAGGCCCAGGGCCGGGGTTCCAGATGAAACCGGTTGCGCCGTTGATGATCGAGCACCGGCTGATCGAGCGCATGATCGCGGTGATTAAAGCGGAAGCCGCGGGGATCGGCTCGAAGGGCAGGGTGGAGTTGGGGTTCATTGACACCGCGGTGGATTTCATCCGG
>CAIUDS010000410.1 GCA_903897985.1 uncultured delta proteobacterium | reverse complement strand
TGGGCGACTGGGGCACGCAGTTCGGCATGGTGCTCTCGGCCTGGAGCAGGAACCCGAACGAAGAGGAACTGCGAAAACGGCCGATCGGGTATCTGCTCGAGCTTTACATCGGCTACAACAAGCTGGCCGCGGAAGACAAAACTTACCAGGAGCAGGCGCGGGAATGGTTCAAGAAACTGGAGGCGGGGGACAGGACCGCGGTTGAGCTTTGGGAGCGGTTCCGGAATTTGAGCTTGGAGGAATTTAAGAAGGTCTATCAAAGACTGGGGATCGAGTTTGACTATTATTGGGGGGAGAGCTTTTACAACGACAAGATGGAGGGGGCGCTGGAAAAGCTGAAGCGGCTTGGTCTGCTGGAGCGTGGGGAGGGCGATGTAGAAATGGTGCGGGTGTCGGAGGAGATGCCGCCGGTTTTGTTGCGGAAATCGGACGGGGCCACGCTTTATGCGACGCGGGACCTGGCCGCGGCGATCTACCGGTTCGAGAAGTTCGAGCCGGAGGAACTGCTGTATGTGGTGGGGAAGCCGCAGGAGCTGCATTTCCGGCAGCTTTTTCTTTTGCTCGAGAAGATGGGCTATGCCTGGTCGGGGCGGCTCCGGCACATCAAGTTCGGACATATCCAGGGACTGAGCACGAGACGGGGCGAGGTGGTTTTCCTGGAGCAGGTTTTGGACGAGGCGCGGGACCGGGCGCGGGAGAAGATCGAGGAGAACATCGCGCTGGGAAAGCTGGATGCGGACACGGACCGGGAAATGCTGGCCGAGCAGATCGGGATCAGCGCGCTGCTGGTGAACGATTTCAAAAACCGGCGCGAGCGGGACCTTGCGTTCGATTGGGACCAGGTGCTCAATTTCGACGGCGAGACCGGCCCTTATCTTCAATACACGCACGCGCGCATCGCGGGCATTTTGCGGAAAGCGGGAAAGGCGCCGGAGGAAAATGTGAATTTCGGTTTGCTCAACGAGCCGGAGGCGCGGGAGCTGTTGAAGCATTTGGCGCGGTTCCCGGAGACGGCGCTCCTGGCGCGGAAGGAATACGAGCCGTTCCTCATTTGCAACTACCTGTTCGAGCTGACCGGGGTCTTCAACCAGTTTTATAACCGCCACCGGGTTTTGGGCAGCGGGGAAGCCGAGGCGGCGAGGCTGTTGCTGGTTGAGTGCGTGCGGATGGTATTGGCGCAGGGGCTGAAGTTGCTGGCGGTGAAGCCGCTCGAGCGGATGTGATCTCCAAACCAAAAACCGTCTTCTATTATTTATCCGTGGCGGCTTTGGGCTTTTTGGGCAGGTTTTTCCATTCCATGCCGAGGAGATAGGTCTCGCGCTCGAGATGGGGGGTTGCGGTCCCGACGCCCACTATGCGGAAATCGCCCTTGGCCATCAGATAGGTCCGGTCGGTGACCTGCCAGCCCAGTTCCACGAAGGGGCCCAGTTGGTCATAGCCGTAATTTTCAAAATCGGTGAAATCCTCGGCGCCGATCTTGAAGCGCGAGCGGTTCTTGTTGAAGGTCCGGTCATAGGCCACCGAGTAAAGCATGCGGACCTGATAAAGGTCTTCTTCGAACCGGAGCGGGTCGCGGTGATATCCGACATTGGTCGAGATATAGGCCGCGCCCAAGGCCCAGTCCAGGTTTTTGAACCTCTGGGTGAAATAGAGGTTCACGGCGTTGACCCCCACATCCCAGTCCTTGTATTCGGTATGATTCAGCCGGGCCACCACCGCGCTGTGGGAATCGCCGGGAATATTGATCTGTTCCTGGAGGAAATAGCGGGTGAGCTGGCCGGAGGAAAAATCCAGTTCGAGTCCGGGGGTGAGGTTGACCCAGATGGGATGGAAGCTGGCCTCGCCCTCGAGCTGGACATAGGTGTCATGGAGCATGGAGGAATTGCGCATGAGCCAGTTGTATTCCAGGCCGCTAAACTGGTATCCCCATTGGGCCCGGGCCGGAATCGCGAAGGCCAGGCCGGTCAGAACCGTCAGAACCAATATTAACTTTTTCATTTCGCCGCTCCTTTTGCTTTGCTCAGAAATCAATAATCTTTGAAATAATAGCGTTCATAATCAAGGTCCGCGCCGTTGATGATAAAATTGAAAAATTCCGGATCGCCGTTCAAAGGGTTGTTCCAGGCGCTGGCGGTTGCGCCCTGGATATGGGTGGTCCCGTCGGCCTTGGTGACCTCGGCGTAATGGCCGTGTCCGCACAAGAAATACTCGACCTCATATTTCTTGAGCAGGCCGAGCAAACGGGCGCGCTCGTCCGGGTCGCACAGGATGATGGGCAGTTCGGCCGTTCGGTTGTAGAGGCAGATATGGGAGAAAATGATCTTGTGCTTGGCGTCAACATCGTCCAACTTATCCTCGATCCAGTCCATCTGGTCGGCGCCCACTTCGCAGGTGGCCGTGTCTATGATCATGAACATGGTGTTGCCGAATTTGAAGACCGCGGTGCTCGGCCCGATGTTATCCTTGAACTCGTCCCAGCCGTCATTATAAAGATCGTGGTTGCCCAAGGCGGAGTAAAGCGGCACGGGCAAATTTTGTTTTGCCTTGAATACAACTTCATCATAGTCTTCACTGGTCCCTTCGTCGGTAATGTCCCCGGAAGTGATGACGAAGCTGGCGTGGGACTTGGTCGCGAAGTTGCCCAACTTGTCGAAATAATCCTTCTTGTCCGGCCGGATATGCATGTCCGTTAGCCAGAGGAAACTGAAATGCCGGGGATCCTTGACCCGGGGCAACACGATCGGCTTGGTCTTGCCGTCAATGCTTTCCTGGAACCGGTCCCCGACGGCGCTGGAAGTGATGCTGAGGTCGGTGCTGCAGGCCTGAACCACCGGGATCAGAGCCAGGACGGTCAAAACCCTAAGGAACGGTTTCAACTTTTTCATAAATTCCTCCTCGCCAATAATTAACTAGAATGTATATCACTTTTTTCCGATCTTCGCAAATGGTTTCCCGCCGCCGGTTCCCCGGCGCCGCTCCCGGCTCAGGTGGTCTCCGGAATCTGGCTCTGGGTGTAGCGGGTGTCCCGGGCTTCGAAGCTGGCCCATTCCTTGAAGAAGTAGAGGCTGACCGTGACATTGCTGGGGCCGTTCCTTTGCTTGCCGATGATCAACTCGGTGAGCCGGTCATCGCTGATGTCCCGATCCGTGCCTTCTTCCGGCGTGGTATAAGGGTTGAATTCCTTCTTCTCCGCCTGGCCGCCATACATGCCCGGCCGGTGCACGAACATGATCACATCCGCGTCCTGCTCGATCGCCCCGCTCTCGCGCAAGTCCGCCAGCCGCGGCCGTTTGTCATCCCGGTGCTCGACTTGGCGGTTAAGCTGGGAGAGCGCGATCACCGGCACTCGCAACTCCTTGGACATGGCCTTGAGCGATCGGCTGATCTCACTCACTTCCTGCTCCCGGCTCGAACTCCGGCGCTTGCCGGCCATGCCCGGCGAGATCAGTTGCAGATAGTCAATGATGACCATGTCCAACTGCCCGTACTGAGCCTTGATCCGGCGCGCGCGGCTCTTGGCCTCGATCACGGACAGCCCGGTCGAGTCGTCAATGAAAATTTTGGCTTTGCTCAGCTTGCCCGCGACCTTGACCAGTTGCTCCCAGTCCTTGGACGAGATAAAACCGGTGCGCAGGGCGTTCTGGTCTATTCTGGCCTCCGAGGCCATGAGTCGGAACAAGAGCTGTTCCTTGCTCATCTCCAGGCTGAAAAAGGCCACCGCCTTGCCGTAATCGAGCGCCGCGTTCCGGGCCATGTTGAGCGCGAGCGCGCTCTTGCCCATGGAGGGCCGGCCCGCGATGATGATCAGCTCCTGGGACTGGAAACCCGAGGTGTACTTGTCCAACTCGTCGTAGCCGCTGGGTACCCCGGTCAGGACCTGCCGGCGCTGCGCGATCTCCTGGAGCGTGGCGATCCCGCTCTTGAGCAGGTCCGGCAGCGCCACATATTTCCGCTCGGCGCGTTCGTTGGAGATTTCGAGGAACCGGTTTTCCGCGTAATCCAAAAAGATTTCCACATCCTCCGGCTCCGAATAGGCTTCCTCCACCACCTGCGCCGCGTCCGCAATCACCCGCCGCAAGATCGCCTTCTCCCGGACCTTTTTCGCCCAGTGCTCAATCCCGACCGAGCTCGCAATCCCGTCGGCCAGGCTCGCCACCGCCACTTCCCCGCCGACCTTCTCCAGCGACCCCCGGGTTTTCAGGTGGTCGGCCAGGGTGATCAGGTCTATGGGCGTTCCCTTTTCCTCCAACTCCACCATCGCCTGGTAAATCAGCCGGTGGCCGTCCGAATAAAAATCCTCCGGCCTCAAAGTTTCCAGCACCAGGTCAAAGGCGTTCGGGTCCAGCATCAGCGCTCCCAGCACCGCCCGCTCGGCCTCCAGATTTTGCGGCAAAGTTCGGTCCATCGTTCCCCTTTTTCAGAATTACGCGAGCAATTTTTTGCGGCTGCCCGCGCTCGCAAGTCAAAATCTTAGTCTGCCCGTTTAAAGAAGTCAAGTAAAAAAGGGAAGAGATTGATCGGGGCCGGAAACAGTGACCGCGTTTGCGAAACTGGAAGAGAGTTTGCTACAATCTCTCTGGGCCTAAAGGGAGGATACCAAGATGAAAATAAAAGCGGCTCTTATGGTTTTGGTTTTGGCGCTCATGCCCGTGCTCGGATTTGCCGCGCACCTCGAGCGCAGGCAGGCGGGTGAATTGGGCAAGTTCCAGTTTGCCCAGCTCGAGAAAAAGTCGGACAAACAGAAGGGCGGATGGATGCCGGGCTATGTTCCGGGCGATGTGATCACCGACCTGGTCATCGCGGACAAGCTCAAGCACCCCTACCATGACTTCAACGCCAAGGACGCGCTCTGGGTCAATAACTACGACTGGCTTTACAAGGCCGAGTTCAACGCGGCGCCCGCCCCGGGCGAGCGGTTCTGGATCCTGTTCCACGGCCTTGATTACCAGAGCCAGGGGACCTTGAACGGCGAGGAAATCTTCAAGCATACCGGCATGTTCTCGCGGGTCTGGGTGGACGCGACCCCGCTCTTGAAAAAGGATGAGCCGAACCAATTGGAAGTGAGGCTGTTCGGGCAGGGAAACCTTCACACCACCGGGGTCAACTATCTGGACCAGTTGCAGTTCGAATCGGTCCGGAAGAAGGTGACCAAGACCCAGATGAGTTACGGCTGGGACTTCGCCCCTCGACTGATTGGCGCCGGCATCTGGGACAAGGTCGAGACTTTCAAGACCGGCCCGGCCATGATTCAGGACCTCGGGATCAAGACCAAAAACTCGGGCGAGATCGAGCTCGCGCTCGCCATTGATTCCAGCTCGACCGGCGAGGCCGTGGTCAAGATTACCGTGGCGCCCGCAAATTTCGGGGACAAGAAACCGGTCTTCAGCAAGGAATTCGCGGTCCTGCTCAGCCCGGGCAAAACCGTCCATAATTTAAGGTTCTCCATCCCGGACCCCAAGTTGTGGTGGACCTGGGAACTCGGAGATCAGAACCTTTACCGGTTAACGGCCGAGGTTTCCGTGAAGGGCGTTTCGAGCGACAGCGTCTCGGAAACCTTCGGCTTCAAGGAAGTGGCGTGGGAACAGAACCCGGGCGCGCCCGAAGGTTTTATCTGGGTGCTGAAGCTGAACGGCAAAAGGGTTTTCCTGCGCGGCGCCAACTGGGTGCCGCCCGAGGCCATGCTCGGGCAACTGGATGACGCGCGCTACGAAAAATTGATCAAACTGGCGCGGGAGGCCAACATCAATATTTTCCGGGTCTGGGGCGGGGGCAACCGCGAGCGCGACATCTTTTATGACCTGGCCGACTCGACCGGGATTTTGCTCTGGCAGGAATTCCCGCTCGCCTGCATCTTCATCGAAAAATTTCCGACCGACGAACAGTTCCTGGGCCTGGTGGAGCAGGAGGCCGGAGAAATTATCCGGGTGATCCGGAACCATCCGAGCGTGTTGCTTTACAGCGGCGGGAACGAGTTCGACACTCGGCGGAACGCGCCGGTGGTGGAGCGGATGCGCAAGGTGGTGAAGGAGCTGGACCCGGACCGGCGCTTTATCGCGGCCTCTCCCGCGGAGGGCGACAGCCATAACTGGTCGGTCTGGCACCGGCGGGGGAACCTGCTCGATTATTACTCCGATCAGCATGCGCTCATGAGCGAGTTCGGCTTGCAGGCCTATCCGGCCGAGAGCACCCTCGAAAAATATATTTCCCCGAAATTGCTCTGGCCCATCGGCGCCGTCCACAAATTCCACAACCTGGGCGCCAAGAAAATGCAGAAATACCTCGACGCGCTGCCCCATCCTGATACCTTGGAGGGGACAATCCAGGCGAGCCAAAGGCTCCAGGCCTATTATTACCAGCGCTCGACCGAGCACTGGCGCATCCGCAAATACCGCGTGAGCGGCACGCTTTTCTGGCAGTTCAACGAGCCCTGGCCCGCGATCTGCTGGTCCGTGATTGACTACGAGCTCACGCCCAAGCTCGCCTATGAACGGATCCAGGACTCCTACAACCCGCTCCTGATCGCGGCCGATCTGGCGGTCCGGGGATGGCAGCCCGGCGATGACCTTTCCACCGACTTGTTCCTGGTCAACGATTTTGACCGGAAGTTCAGCAATCTTAAGATCCAGGCCTTTGCCGGCGGCGACCTAGTCGGGACCTGGGTGGCGGATGCGGAGCCGGACTCGAGCGCCAAGCTGACCGCGCTCAAGGTGAAGCTGCCCGCGGATGAGCCGGCCACGCTCGAGCTGTTCGTTTATGACGGGGACAAGCTGGTTTCAAAGAACAGCTACGATCTCGAAGTCTATGACCCCAAGCCGTCCGGAGCGCTTATGCGCACGGTGGACAAGGTGGTGAATGAAGTGGGCATGGGGGATAAAGAGAAAGAACAAAAATAATCCAAGGGACAGAGCTTACGAGTTAAGAGGGCGTTTTAAGATTTGAACCACTCTTACATAGGTGGCGCCGAAAAGTCCCTCCAGGGTATGTTCAATATCCTCCCAGGGCCCCAATTTGCTAGTCCACATCCCGGAAGGCAACTGTCTCGCCATATGCTTGGGAATTCCATTTTCATCGGCGTAGATCGCTACCTTGTCAAATCCTCGCTCAAGGCTTGCGGCCGAGCAGGGACAATATCCGAGCAGTTTAAAAGCGCTGATAAAAACCTCCAAGCTTTCTCGGCGGGGAATCTCTTCAGGCCAGAAGTATTCCTTTTTCTGATCCGGCCACCACCATCGATCATTCTCTCCTGCGGCCCAAGCAATACAATTGTACTCGGGAGTATAGGGGCTTTTTATCTCATAGGCGCTGAAGCGCAATTGGGGAAATGCTTGTTCTAACCTGTTTTCGATCACCGATAGCCCTTTTCGCGGCCCCACTCGAGCCAGACTTCCGCCATTTTTTTTATCCTTCCCCGGTCTTCGGGTTTAACCGGGTCTTCTCCGCTTATGGCCGACAAGGCCCAAAACCAATGATCTGGGCTCTTTTCCAGTTCAGAAAGAATTAAAGGGATTGCCTCCTTTCCCATTCCAATAATCTCCTGATAAGCAGGATGGATAGCCATCTCGGTAATTGAAGAGGTGGGCCCCCTTTCATTTTTCCATCTATTCGCCAGGCTATAAAACTTGCGATACTCGCTTGCCCTTTCCCTTGAAATCGGAATAAAAAAATGCCTTTCCATTTCCGCCCGATTGAAATAAATAGTAATGATTGGCGGATCATCCTGCCAATGATACGATTTTTCAGCGTTTTTAGCCGGTTTCATTTAAATAACTCCTCGGTTTTTTCCGTTATGCTTTTAAAAAAAATCATATTTTTGAAATTCCGCAATTCTTCCAACTTGGCCCACAGTTCGGCACCCTCCGCAGCCAGCACCGATTCTTGGAAGGTGTCGATATCAAGTATTATAGGCAAAATGCCTTTTTTTTCATCAATTTTTTGCAGGACTTCGGTGACTATGGCAGCTAAATTTTTTTCCGTATCGGGCATCACCAGCCGCATGAAAAATTCGGAAACCCCGATGGGAATTTCAGGCGGAAGCTCGGGAATGATTAATAGATATTCCTTGAATTCTTTAAACGGGAGTGGAATTTCTATCCGGTTGATATACCGCAAAGCTACTCGATTTACATTTATGGGATGGGCGATTTCCAAATAATGAGCCCATAATTGCTTGGCCTGATCCCGCAAGGACTCCCAGCTATCATAAGGCTTCAAGATATGAAAGGAAAAGCCGTTTTTTCTCGCTTGAATAACTTTTTTCCCGTTGCCGGACATAAATTGATAACCCATGGTTCCGCCTTTGGGCGCAAGGACCGAAGCGACGCCTTCCTTAATTTCCATTCCGCCTTCCCAATGGAACAGCGGCTTCCGATTCGGGAAAGACTCCTTAAGGCTATTTTGGAAAGTCTCCAGCAATGCCAAATCAATATGCGCAGGAAGGTTTGCTCTAATATCCAGGAGGGCCTCCTCAATAGGAGGATTGGGAAATTTTTGATGCCACACCATTCCCATAAAGGTTACCTTATGAGATCGGCTTTGTCAAAAACGCGAATTTGCGCGTGCTTGTCTATTTGCTAAAATCTTGGGCAATGGGAAAGGCATAGAATAATGAGAGCAAAAACGCTTATTTGCTTGGCTCTTGCCATGGCTCCGCAACCGGGCGTGGCCGCGCATCTGGAGCGAGTCCCGGCGGAACCGCTCCCCCAATTCCAATTCATCCAGCTCGACCAGAAATCCGCGCAGACCATCGGCGCGTGGATGCCGGCAAAAGTGCCCGGCGATGTGATGAGCGACCTGGTCCGGGCCGGCAAGCTCAAGCCTCCGTATCAGGACTTCAACTCGCGCGAGGCGCTCTGGGTCAATGATTATGACTGGCTCTATCAAACCGATTTCCCGGCCGATCTGAAACCGGACGAGCGGCTGTGGGTCCTGTTCCACGGCATTGATTACCAGAGCTCGGGGTTTTTGAACGGCCAAAAAGTTTTCGATCATACCGGCATGTTCTCCAGGATTTTTATTGACGCCACGCCTTTTCTGAAAAAGGATGGACCGAACCGCCTGCAGGTGAAACTCTTCGGCCTGAAGAATCGTTGGCACAGCAAACAATATCAGGTGAACCAGTTCCTCGAACAACTCGCGCGCCGGAAATATTTGAAGACCCAGATGAGCTTCGGCTGGGACATTGCGGTCGAACTGATTAACGCGGGCATCTGGGACCAGGTCGAGATGTTCAAGACCGGCCCGGCCATGATCTCGGACCTCGGGATCAAAACGAAAAATTTCGGCGAGGCCTCTTTGGACCTGTCATTGGACAGCAAGCAATCGGCAAACGCCGTCCTCAGAATCGCCGTCTCGCCCGAAAATTTTGGGGACGGCAAACCGGTTCTGAAGCAGAATTTCCCCTTGGACCTGAAGGCGGGGGCATTTTTTTATAATTTACAATTTATAATTCACAACCCTCTTTTATGGTGGACCCCCGAACTGGGCAACCCCAATCTATACCGCCTCCAAGCCGATCTGGTGATTAACGGCAAGTCGAGCGACTCGGTCGAGGAAACCTTCGGCTTCCGCGAGATCGCCTGGGAACAGAACCCGGGCGCGCCCGAGGGATGGCGATGGGTGTGCCGTCTGAACGGGAAAAGGATTTATTTGCGCGGCGCCAACTGGGTGCCGCCGGATGCGCTGCCCGGACAGCTTACCGACCAAAAATATGAGAAGCTGATCGCGCTTGCGCGCGGCGCCAACCTCAACATTTTCCGCATCTGGGGCGGGGGCAACCGCGAGCGTGATATTTTCTATGACCTGGCCGACCGCGCGGGCATTATGCTCTGGCAGGAATTTCCGTTTGCCTGCATCTATGTGCCGGGATACCCGACCGATAAAAAGTATCTCGACCTGGCCGGGCAGGAGGTCTCGGAGATCGTGCGTGCGTTGCGCAACCACCCGAGCGTGGTGATTTACAGCGGCGGGAACGAATTCAACGCGGACGCGAATCAGCCGGTGGTGGACCGGATGCGCAAGGCGGTGGGCGAACTGGACGGGACTCGGAGGTTCATCAAGGCTTCTCCGGCCGAGGGCGACGGGCACAACTGGGTGGTCTGGCACCAGAAAGGCAACCTGCGCGACTATTTCGCCGACGAACACGCGCTCATGAGCGAGTTCGGCATCCAAGCCTTTCCTTCGCTCCAGACCCTGCAAAAATATCTTTCGCCGGAACTGCTCTGGCCCATCGGCGAGGTCTATAAGCACCACGACCTTGAATACGGCAAAATCCTCAAATACGCGGATGCCATTCCACACGCAGACAATCTGGAGGGACTGATCACGGCCAGCCAGAAGATGCAGGGCTATTATTACCAACGCGCAATCGAGCACTGGCGCATCCGCAAGTATCGTTATAGCGGGAGCCTGTTCTGGATGTTTGACGAGCCCTGGCCCTCGGTGGTCGGCTCGGTGGCCGATTACGAGTTGAACCCCAAGGCGGCCTATTACCGGATTCAGGAAAGCTACAACCCGCTGCTCATCGCCGCGGACCTGGAGGTGAGGAGTTGGAAACCGGGAGAGGATTTTTCCACCGAACTCTATCTGGTCAACGACTATGACCGCAAATTCGCCGCACTCAAAATCTCGGCCCTGATTTCAGGCCAACCCCTCGGGGAATGGACCGCGGACGCGGAACCGGACTCGAGCGTTCGGATCGCCACGTTCAAAACCAGGCTCCCGGCCGGGTCCCCTTTGATCCTGGAGCTTGTCGCCAAGGACGGCGACAAAATGGTTTCGCACAATCTTTATGACCTGGAGATTTGCGATGAAAAGGCGAGCAATCCCTTCAACCGGTCCCTGGAAAAACTTTCCAAAAAACTTATGGCGGGCGAAAAGGGCGATTAGTCGCCGGGCTTTCCCCGACCCCCCATCAAGGTTTCTTCGGCTCCCCCCAATCCTCTTCCACTTCCACTTCCTCGTTCTCTTCGTCCTTATCCTTCTTGATCAGGAGCTGGGTGTGGCAGTAGCTGCAATAAACAAAATTTCCAACCCGGTCGTCTTCCTCGATCGGGATATTAGCATTGCATACCGGACAGGTCGCTTCACGGGCCATTTTTTTCGCCTCCCTTGACCGGGGCGAACCGCCGAACGCCCCCGCAGTTTCAAGAATCCTTCGACTTTGCAGATTAGCCTGATTCTGCTAGAATCTCTAGAAAGAGAATAGCAGATTTAACCGGGAAAAGGAAGAGTGGCAAACATATTACAAACCCTCGCGCTGGTCAGCGGGCCGGGCTCCCTGAGCGTGCTCCAGTTGCTGAAGGACTCCGGCCTGATGGTCAAATGCATCCTGGCCCTGCTCGTGTTTTTCTCGGTCCTCTCCTGGGCCATCATCCTCTGGAAATTCTTCCAGCTCCGCCGCGCCCGCAAAGCCTCGGAACATTTCCTCGTGCGCTTCTGGGCCGCGGACAGCCTGGACCGCGCCTTCTCGGAGACCGGCCATTTCTCGCAAAGCCCGCTGGCGCGCGTTTTCCTGGCCGGGTACCAGGAATTGAACCGGGTGCGCGAGCGCCGCAAGCAACTCGAGGAAACCGATCCCGAAATCAAGTTCCCGGTCCGGAGAGAACTAATCGGGGTCGAGAATGTCCAGCGCGCCATGAACCAGGAAATGAGCCGCGAATTGATGAGAATGGGCCGGTTCCTGTCTTTCCTCGCAACCTGCGGCTCAACCTCCCCCTTCATCGGCCTGTTCGGAACCGTCTGGGGAATCATGAACTCCTTCCGCCGGCTCGCCATCCTCCAGAGCGCCGGCCTCGCGGTGGTCGCTCCCGGCATCTCCGAGGCCCTGATCGCGACCGCGGCCGGATTGTTCGCCGCGATCCCCGCGGTGATCTTCTACAACTTTTACCTGAACCAGCTCCGTTACCTCGAAAGCGAGTTGGAAAATTTCTCCAACGAGTTCCTCAATATCATCGAGCGGCACTATCTGAAGAGATTGAAGTCCAAATTGGAAGGCCCGGAGAGCTAGCGGAAATGAGGACCGAGACCAAATCGCGGGTCGGCTTTGCCGAGATCAATGTCACGCCGTTTGTGGATGTGATGCTGGTGCTCCTGGTGATCTTCATGATTACGGCGCCGGTGCTCGAGCAGGGGGTCGCGGTCAAACTCCCGGAGGTGACCACCACAGCGCTGCCGGGTCAGAGCCAGGAACTGGTGATCACGGTAACCGCGGGCGAGGGCATCTTCATCAACAAATATGAGGTCAAGCTGGACGAACTGCCGGTGAAAATGAAGGAAATCCTGGCGCAGCGCTCGAGTAAGGACCTTTATCTACGCGCGGACCAGAATGTGCCCTACGGGTTCGTGGTCCAGGTCATGGCGACCCTGCGCGAGTCCGGCGCCCATGGCATCGGCCTGGTGACTGAGCCGGAGCGGATCAACCCATGAACCCGAGACCGCGCAAATTCCACAAATCCGATCCCAAATTCGGACTGTTCATCATCATCTCCATGCTGTTCCATGCCGGCATCCTGGTCTTCGCCGTCGTCAGTTCCAGTCGGACCGCCCGGGCCGACCTCAGCCTGAACTCCGTCTATGTTAACCTGATGGAGCCCCAGCAGTTCCCGGGCTTTGTCAAAGCCGACGCCGGCCCGGCCCCGGAAAACGGCGGCGCCCAAAAGAAACTCGAACCCGCGGCTCCGGCGCCCCAACCAACTCCGGAAAAGCAGAAGGCCGATAAAATCGCGCTGCCCAAGGACCCGACCAAGGAAGACCTGAAAAAGGATTCCGGCTCAAGCGAAAACGCCGGCCTGACCGACTCGGAGAAAAAACAATTGACTGACGCCCTGTCCTCCATCCGGAGCGAGGTCAACCGCAAACAAGCCTCCGGCGCCGAAGCCGAGTGGCAGGGAATTCTCGGGGATATAAACGCGGACATCGAGAAGAGCGCATATCGAAATCGGGTGGGCGATAATTATAATCGAAACTGGGTCTTGCCTTCCTCCGTGCCCGAGGATCCCAATCTTCGCGTCCGCGTGATTATCCGGATAGATAAAAATGGCAATGTCATGGACTATCAGGTGTTAAGCTTGAGCGGGAACCGGGACTTGGACCGCTCAGTGCAAAAGCTCCTGGATTTAGTCAAGCAGCTCCCGGTTCCACCCTTGTCCCCGGGCGCGCAGTGGCTGAGCATTGGCATTGAATTTCGGCCTTTTCAGGAGGAGAAATAGTGAGAAAGTTATGGCTTGGGCTTGCGCTGATCTTTCTGGGCGGGAGTGTCTCGGGTCAGACCGCGGACCAAGCCCAGTTCATCGTGATCAGCAAAGCTCCGAAAAAGGCCCGCATCGCCATCCCGGCCTTCCGGGTTAAGGCGCTCTCCAGCTCGAATCAGGTTCTGGGCGAGGACCTCTCCAACTTGTTGGGCAAGGACCTGGAGAAGAGCGGATTGTTTGAAGTGATCCCGCGCGAGGCTTATCTCCGGAGCGCGCAGATGGCGCCGGAGGTGGAGGACTGGCAGTCCTGGAGTCTCCTGAGCGGACAGGCTTTGGTGCGGGGGGAACTCACCGAGTGGAGCGACGGCCAGTTCGAGTTGACGCTCAAGCTGTTCGATGTGGCGGTCCAGAAAAACGCGCTGGCCAAGGTGTACAAGGGTCCCAAGCCCAGCCTGCGCCGGATGATGCACCGGTTCGCGGACGAATCCATTGACTGGCTGACCGGCAAGCGCGGCGGGTTTGAAAGCCGGATTGCCTTCGCCTCGAACCAGACCGGCCGGAAGGAAATCTATGTCTCGGACTCGGACGGGTTCAATCCCCAGGCGCTCACCGCCACCAAGAAAATCAACCTTCACCCGGCCTGGCTGGACCAAACCCGCATCTATTTTGTGGGCTATGACCGCATCAACCCGGACCTCTATTTGATGGACATCTCCACCAAGCAAAAAACCCTGGTCTCCGGAAAGCCCGGCCTCAATATCTCTCCCGCGGTCGGGCCCGCGGGCAAAAAGCTGGCTTATGCCATGGAAAGCCCGGGCAATAATCTCGACATTTATGTGGCCAACCCCGACGGGACCAAGCCGCTCCGGCTCACCTCCAACCCGGCCAACGACCTCGAGCCGGCCTGGTCGCCCGACGGCCATTACCTGGCCTTTGTCTCGGACCGCGCCGGCGGTCCGCAGATTTATATGATGGACATGTACCAGGGCTCGGAGGCCGACGGCAACCGGCCCATCCGGCTCACCTCGAACGGACAATACAACACCTCGCCGGCCTGGAGCCCGGACGGAAGATACCTGGCCTTCAGCCGCCGGACCGTCAACCAGTTCGACCTGTTCCTGATTGACTTCTCCTCGGCCGACAAGAAGACCGAGGTCCAACTTACCGCCACGGCCTACAACGAGGAAGACCCTTGCTGGGGACCGGACGGGCGAATGCTGGTCTACAGCGCGAACCGAAGTGGAAACTATGACATTTATATGATAAGTATATACGGCAAGGAGCCGGTTCAGATCACGGACTGGAGTTCCGACGAGACCCAGCCCGCGTGGTCGCCAAGTTTATTTGAAGAAGGAGGATGACAATGGCGAGGAAAATTGGGTTTTCGGTGGCGATGGTATTGGCCTTGGTCCTTTTGGCGTCGTGCGGCAAGGACGCGCAAAAGGCGATTGACGAGGCGCAGACCGCGGTGAATGCGGCGAGGGACGCGGGCGCGGATCAGTATGCGCCGGACGAATACAAGAGCGCGGAGGAGCTCTTGACCAAGGCCAAGGGCGAATACGACGGCCGCGATTACAAGCCGGCGCAGGCGGACGCCTTGAGTTCCAAGAACCAGGCCGACCTGGCCCGGCAGCGCGCGCTGGACCGCAAGGCCGCGGAGGCGCAAACCGGAAAGCCGGCGGAGACCACCACGGCTTACAATGTGTCGAGCCTGGGCGAGCAGCCGGTCCCGGAGGACCAGGCCAAAGCCGCGCTCAAGGACATCCATTTTTCCTTTGACAGCGCCGACCTGGATGAAGCAGCCAAGCAGGCCCTGGTTGGTAATGCCAAATGGCTCTCGGCCCACCCGGAGATCAAGCTGGTGATCGAGGGTCATTGCGACGAGCGCGGGAGCGAGGACTATAACCTGGCCCTGGGCGAGCGGCGCGCCAAAGCCGTGCGCGATTACCTGGTCAGCCTGGGGGTGGAGCCGGGAAGCTTGAGCATCATCAGCTATGGCGAGACCATGCCCCTGGACCCCGGCCATGACGAAACCGCCTGGGCCAAGAACCGCCGCGCCCATTTCGCGATCGCGAAATAAATCGGCAAAACCAGGGCGGGGGCGTTTATCGGCGCCCCCGCCTTTTAAAAAGGAGCGCGATCATGAACCGATGGCTAAAGCGGGGAATGGTGTTGGCTTTCGCGATGGTCTTAACCTCCGGCCCGGCCCGGGCCTGGAAAATTTCGGACCTGGAGGCCGAGGTCGCGGCGTTGAAAAGCCGGATGGATCAGCTCGAGCAGCGCGAGGAGAAATATCGGAAAGAGGTTGAGGATAACAAAAAGGAGCAGCAGGACCAGAACCTGCAAATCCGGAAAGATCAGGCCGACCTCAAACTTCAGCTTGACGGTCTCACCCAGCGGCTGACGCAACTCGAGGAGGCCGTGCGCGAGATGAACGACAAAGTCACCGCGCTCGACCAGAAAGTCTCGGCCCAGATGGAAGCCGCGGCCCAGCAGAATGCCGCGCCGCCGGCCGAGCCCAGCTCGGAAACCAAGGAATCCGGCTTGGGCGCCGACATTTACAACCAGGCCCTGGAAAGTTTCAAAAACCAAAAATACGATGTGGCCCGCGCCCAGTTTCAGGCGTTCCTCAAAGCCAACCCCAACGACCCCTACTCCGACAACGCCCAGTTCTG
>CAIUDS010000409.1 GCA_903897985.1 uncultured delta proteobacterium | reverse complement strand
GGCCCCTTGCACTTTTAAATGCAACCTGGATGATGCGGGTTGGGCAAAATGCCCGGCCTCCAAGACTTATACCGCATTGGCTGAAGGCAGCCATACCCTTCAGGTCAAACAACGAAAGGCGTTTGACGGGAGTGGTGTATTCAGAGCATTTTAGGGTCGCGGGACAGGAATGTCCCGCCGCACGGACAGGAATGTCCCGCCGCACTACCAGGAAAGTCGCTCGCACATTAAGACCAATCGGAAAAAACTTGCAATTGCTCGGGAAAATCTGTACAATAAATTCGCTATGCTTAACAGCGCGGTACTGGTATTGAACCGCAGTTGGATGCCGGTCCACATCACCACGGCCAAGCGGGCGTTCTGCCTGGTCTATCAGGGCGTGGCCAAGGTGATGAACGAGCAGTTCGAGTTGTTCAACTTTGACGGCTGGGCGCAGTTGCGGCCGAAGGAGGGGGAAGCGGTAGCGGGGATAGTGAACGGCGCGATCCGGCTTCCCAAGGTGATCGTATTGCTGAGCTACGACCGCATCCCCAAGCGCACGGTCCGGTTCAGCCGCAAGAACATCTACTGCCGCGACAAATACACCTGCCAATACTGCGCGGAGCAGTTCGCCTCGAGCGAATTAAACATTGACCATATCATCCCGCGCTCGCGCGGGGGCAAGAGCATCTGGGACAATGTGGTCTGCTCCTGCCACGAGTGCAACCGCCGGAAGGGCGGCCGCACCCCGGAAGAGGCCGGGATGAAACTGTTCAAGAAGCCGAAAAAGCCGCGCTGGACTCCGTATCTCGGGTTCCAGTTCGATCCCAAACTTTACAAGGAATGGACCCCGTTCCTCACGTTCGTGGATGTCGCCTACTGGAACGCAGAACTGGAAGCGTAATCCATGCTGCGCCGGCTCGCTCTTGCCTGGCTGATCCCGCTGATCCTTTGCTCATGCTCCAAGCCCGATGACCAGGCGCTGCGCGAGACCATCGCGGAGATGAAGCAGGAAGCCGAAGCGTTGCAGTGGGATGAGTTGCGCGGCCACATCTCCAAGGATTACAAGGACGACAGCGGTTACAATTCCTTTGTGATCGGCCGGATCATAAAACAATATGTTCAGGGCGTCACCGGGATCGAGGCCACGGTCGAGATCATGGGCATTTCGATAAAGGGCGAGCAGGCCGAGGCCCAGCTCAAGCTGATCGCCAAGGGCAAGAAAGGCGGGCGGCTTTATTACCTGGTGGGCAATGAGGACCAGCCGGAGTATCCGCGGCTCTGGTTTAAGCAGGAAGGCCGGCATTGGCGGTTGATTAAGGTGGAAGGGATCCGGGGTCCGGAGGAAGGCATTTGGTGAGTAAAGAGCGCAGGCCGGTTTTCGGGAAATTGTATGGAAGATAAAAGAGCCGAGCGGCTGGGTTGGGTTTTGATCCTGTTTTGGTTCGGACTCGGCCTGTGGTACAAGCGGGCGTTCTGGCAAAGGACCAGCCCGGTCAGCCTGGGCGATCTTTATTTTTACCAGGGTCTGGCGCAGGCTTTCCTCCAACGCGACTGGCCGCATTTCTGGCATTTCCATTTCTATCCGGGCTACCCGGTGCTGATGGCTGTTTTCTCGCGCAGCTCCGGAGCCAACCTGATCGTCTCCGCCCTCTGGCTCAACCTCATCTTTGACAGCCTTTCCATCGTCCCCATCTATCTCATTGCCAGGAGCCTTTATGGAAGAAGGGCCGGTCTCTTCGCCGCGATCTTCTGGGCGCTGAGCGGGGCCAAGGTCAAAATCTATGGAGACCCCGAGCCGGTCTATGGATTTTTTGTTTTCCTCGGTCTCGTCCTGATGTTCAAGAACCCGCTCCGACGCCGGCATTACCTAATCGCCGTCACGCTCGCGGCCTTTGCCGGTTTGATCAAAAGCGAGGCCATGCTCTTCGTTTTCTTCTTCAGTCTGATGTTCCTGGTTCGCAGCCCGGGGCCGGTTCGCGCAAAAATCCTCGCGCTCACTACCGCGGCCGCGATCTACTTGGCCGTGAGCTCTCCGCTCTGGGTCAAATATTACTCGGCCACCGGGCAATTCAATCCCAATCCCAAATCGCGCACGCTCTTCTTCATCCACAACTACCAGGGTCACTACCAGACCAACCTCTACGGTTTGAAGGAAGACGCGGAAGGCCTTTACAGCAACGCCCAGCGGATTTACATCGAGGGCGACCGCCGTCCGATCCGGAACTCAATTTTTTCCTATGCCTGGGAAAACCGGAAGCTGTTCGGCTGGAGCTACCTGGACAAGCTGAATTTCGCGCTGGAAAAGGACCTCCTCTACCTGCTGCTCCGGATTTTTCCCGGCGCCGTTGCGCTGTCCCTAATTTATTGGGTCCGCCGGCGCTTAGGCTTCAACCTGGACCGCGAAGCCTGGCTCTGGTTCTGGGGCTTGGCCGTGCTCTTGTCGGTTTCCCTCTTTGACCCCTGGGAAAGATTTTTCTACACCTTCTTCCCGGTCCTGGTCATCATTTCCGCTTCCGGCCTGGACCGGCTGGTAACATTCGCGGACCGAAATGCGCAAAGATTTTATCGGCAGTCGCTTATTCCGCGGATGGTGAAATGGTCGGTCATGGGATTGTTCCTCCTTTGGTATGCCGGCTACAACCTGGTCGGGCTGTTTCATGCCGCTCCGGATCAGTTCCAGGCCGCGTTGTTCAAGGCCAAAGCCCTCATCGCCAAGCAAATCAAGCCCAAACTGGACCCGGCGGGAAAGGTCATGTGCCGCGGCTTTCCCGAGCCCATAACCTATTTCCTCGACCTCCCCTTCTGGCAGATGGTGATCACGCCCTATGGCAAGCAAGACGAGCTTCTGTCTTACGCCCGCGAAAGCGGAGCGCGGTACCTCTTTTTTGAGCAGGATGACCTTAATAGCAACCCGCTCGCGGACCAATGGGTTTATGGCGAGGTGGAGGCCCGTAACCTCAAATTGCTCCAGCGCATCTCGCGCGAACTGAAGGACGAATATTATCCTTACGCGCTTTATGAACTCCAGCCCGCGGCGCGCTCCCGCTGAGCTCGCGCGATAAAGATTGCAGATAAAATGTCCGCGTTCTCCCTGTTCTCCGACTTGTCCGCCGAAGCTTCAGCGAAGGCAGAAGTCCCGCTTTAAAGCGGGAGCGAAGGAGGAACGCGCGATACCTTAAAATTCAATCGCTTACGCTCGCCGAGCTCAAGATACACCACTCCCGTGATTCTTGCGGGGATTATAGTTATCATTCATTCTAATCTATTATCGTTGAGACATGCCCCTATTAAGATCATACTTTATTGGGATATATTCGTAATCATATTTGTCGAAACGTACTGGATGCTCCAAGAAAGGGAACCCAGAGGGGTCATACCTCGACATTAGACATTTCTCGCACAATTTGCCGGCTACCGCAGAAAAGTTTTCACCATCATCTTAGCTCTTTGAAATTCAGCAGTCATCCTCGCCGCCGGCCGCCAGAGATTTGT
>CAIUDS010000408.1 GCA_903897985.1 uncultured delta proteobacterium | reverse complement strand
TGCGCGAGTTCGGCGACGCGGTCTATGGCCGAAAATCAGCGGAATAACAAGACCAAAGCGCAAACCGTTTGCAGGGTGTTGAAAAATGCTACATCTACAGCGCAAAAATTTCATAAAATGTCTCACTTGTCCTCCGTAGCTTCCTGTCCTCCGTAGCTTTTTGTCCTTTGTAGCTTCAGCGAAATAGGATAGCGAAGGATGATAGCGGAGGGGGATGTCTGGGTCTGACCCAATGGCTCGCAATGATTATTGCAATCAGCCTGATACGCGGCTTTAAACTCTCGCGCCGCCAGTTCATACTCTTGCATTGCGAATAGCGAATGGGCGATTCTTTTGTCCTCTTCTGCCCGCCAGGCGCCTTTTAAATCAGTCCGGGGAGGCTCATAGCCTTTCTTAAAGTCAATCCGGTGGTTCTGAATCGCGGTTGAAAATGCGGGCAGGTTTTTAAGGAAAATCAGGAAGGTCCCGTCCAGATAGACCAAGGCCCAGTTCGGGCTGCGATAAATCTGGCCGATGAAATACATCATCTGGGCTCCGGGTTCCACCACCACCGCCTGACAGGCCGCAAGAAACGATCGCGAAGAGCGGGACATTTCGCACCGCGGTTAAAGAGATATAGAGAAAGGCGCCCCAAAGCAGGAGCGAGCCGAGATAAATCCGGCGCCGAAAAAGGGGAATAGCGAAAATAAGCCCCGACAAGATGATCAGAGCGATATAGGCGGAGCGGTCAAGCAGGGGGAGGTTGAAAGGACTTAAAAGATCAGCGTTGACTTTTCCAATAAAGCTCTCCTGTGAGCCAATGGGGTCAGACCCGGAGGGCCTGTTGCCCAAATAACAATGCCACTTACTTTCATTCTTTGCTATTGTGGTGCAGGCTTTCAGCCTGCGGATTTTATTGAATTTTGGAATGGCAGGCAAGATGCCCGCACCACAAAAACCATTTGGGCAACAGGCCCCGGACATGAGACATTATCGCAACAATTTTCAGGCAGTGCGGGAAAAGTTCTCGCCGCTTATGACCTCATCGCCAAGTAAAGAGGTTTACCAATTGCAGATTATCCCGGCTCGCTTCGCTCCGCACCGTCCTGCTCCTCTGCATGGGCGACCTCCCCATGCCTAAATTCACCCACAAATTCTCTTGAGGAGCCTGAGTTCATTTCGGAGCTGGACTTCAGTTCTCAGGATTTGTTTCAGTCGTTCAAGTTTTCGCGTGTCAGCCAAATTTCCTCTTATAAGCCCTCGCCAATATTGAAGCAAGCATAGATCAACCGGCTTTTAATTGTCAAATCGGAAAATCCAAATGGCTGAGTTTCATAGCCGGACCAGGCATAAGCGGAAGGGATTTAAAGGAGAGCGGCGCGGTGAGTATCGTTCACCGTGAACCCTGTTTGGTTGCCTTCCCTTTTTTTTGATCTAAAATACTCAGCATGGTTAAAGTGGCGGTTGTCGGCGCGACCGGATACACCGGTCAGGATTTAATTAGGATCCTGGCGGTTCACCCGCAGGTGGAGTTGACCTTGCTCACCAGCCGGCAGAACCAGGGCGTGATCTATGGGCATCTATTCCCGGCGTTTCGAAACCTGGTCGAGCAGCGGCTCTCGCAACTGGACTACGACCAGGTGGCGCAAAAGGCGGAGGTGGCCTTCCTGGCTTTCCCGCACACCGAGAGCCAGCCGGTGGCCGCGGAGCTAATTCCCCGCAAGGTCAAGGTGATAGACCTGAGCGCGGACTTCCGGTTCCGCAAGGCCGGCATCTACCGCCGCTACTACGCCGAGCACCAGTTCCCCGCGCTCTTGCGCAAGGCCGTGTATGGGCTGCCCGAGGTCTATCGCGAGCAGATCAAAAAGGCGCAACTCATCGCCAATCCCGGCTGCTTCCCGATCAGCGTCATCCTCGCGCTCAAACCCTTGATGGAAAAAAGACTGATTGAACCCAGGGGCATCATCATTGACTCCAAGTCCGGCCTGACCGGCGCGGGCAGAAACGCGGTGGTGGATTTCCTGTTCTGCGAAATCTCCGGCTCGGTCCGGCCCTACAATGTTTATAAGCACCGGCACCGGCCGGAAATGGAGCAGGAACTCACTCGACTTTACGGCCGGAAAGCGGAAGTCACTTTTGTCCCGCACCTGGTCCCGATCAACCGCGGAATCCTTTCCACCATCTATGTGCGGTTCCTCCGCAAAACCGAGCCCGCACGGCTTGAGGCCCTCTACCGCGAGGCCTATGGTCAGGAGCGGTTTGTGCGGGTGCTCAACCTGGGCGAGCTGCCGGACACCTCCCAGGTCAAGGGCTCGAACTATTGCGACTTGGGTTTGAGCCTTTCGCCGGACGGCAAGGAAGCGGTGATCAGCTCGGCCCTTGACAACTTGGTCAAGGGCGCCAGCGGCAACGCGGTCCAGAACATGAACCTGATGTTCGGCCTGGAGGAAGACGCGGGACTCAGGCAGGTCCCGCTGCATCCCTGATTTCGGACATGAAAACTAATTGGATCAAACCCGGCTTGGCGCTGCTGGCCCTGTTCCTGCCCCTCACCGGCTTCGCGTTGCTCGAGCAGCTTCTGCAGATTCCCCCTCCGGCCCCTGACTTCAAGCTGGACTTCGGCGGGGAATGCCTCAAGTACGAGGTCAAGTGGAGCGGGTTCCGCGCGGCCGAGGCCTGGGTGTGCACGACCGGCGCCGGCGACCAATATCGGGTCAAGGGCTATGCGCGCACGCTGGGGCTGCCGCGCACGCTCTGGCGGATGGACGACTGGGGCGAGGTGGACATCACCCGGGATTTCCGCCTGGTGAATTATTGTCTCCACGACCGGGAAGTCTTTTCCAACCTCGACATCTCCATGACCATGAACCCCGAGACCAAGGTGGCCACCATCAAACGCGTGAACCTCGACAAGAACAAGACCAAATATAAAACCGTCGAGCTCTACCAGGGCTTCGAGCCCGTCGGGCTGGCCTCGCTCGCGCGTTCGCTGGAGTGGAAAACGGGACAGAAAAGGTATTTTGAATTCACCGACGGGGCCGAGCGCTATGTGATCCTGATCTCGGCCGGGCCGGTCGAGCAGGTTACGGTTGCCGCGGGGACCTTCAATACCATCCGGCTCGATCCTTACCTGTTCCGGATCCCGCGGACCAAGGCGAAGGAAATGCCGGAACTC
>CAIUDS010000407.1 GCA_903897985.1 uncultured delta proteobacterium | reverse complement strand
GTTTTCTTCCTTCGCGCTGAGCAGGGCCGGAAGCGCGCTGGCCCGCGCCACTTCCTTGAAGCTCCCTCCATTCAGTTCCTGGCCCATCCGCCAGAGTCCGCCGTTTTCCTCGTAAATAATGATGTCGTTGGAAGGCCCGGACAGGATTTCGCGGGACTGCGTCTTGTCGAACCAGCGCGTGATACAGCCGCCTTTGCCCCCGTCAATTTCTATCGCGTAAAATTGGTTCTCGATTTGGAGCACCGGCCCGTCCTGCCGCCATTTAACCGCGGTCATGGCAGCTTTATCCTTTTCGGCCAGGATGGTTTCCACTCCGGCGAATTCCCGCTTAAAAGGCTCCAGCGCCTTGTCCACTAAAGCCTGCGCGGCCTTGAGCACCGGAATCTGTTCCTTCTTATAGACCCGGTCGGGCGAGGTGCCGGTGATGAAATCGTGGTGGTTGGAAAACAAAGAGATTTCCCACGGCGCGGACAAATCCGGGTAAGGATATTTTTGGTTATCCTGAATGATGCTGGCCATGCCCAGGCCTTCCGCGAGCAGGAGGCTTTGAGAAAGATTCCGGGCGCGTTGTTTCAGTTCCGGCCGGCTGGAGTAGAAGCCCATGAAGGTCGGGTTCGGATCCATTGCGATCACCGGCAATTTATCCTTGTGAAACTCCACCAGCCGCATGTAATCCTCGAGCGTGGCCAGCACAACATAAACTCCGGTCGCCGGAAACCGGGTCTGGTTGTAATGGTCCAGGATTTTGTTCAGGTTTGGCACCGGCGGGTTGAAGTCGCCGCCGATGGGGCAGAACATGTAGCCGGTCTTGGAATAGGGCTGAAGCAGCTTGATGTAGGAATCAATCTTGGCGTCGGTCTGTTTAGGCGAGCGGGCGGGCAGGCCCAGCTTGAGCCCGTAGAGGTAGAGCCCGTTTTTGTCAATACTATCGCCCAAGCCGTAGGCGCTCAGGTTCAGGTGCGCAATCACCTCGGAGCCGTCGGTGCCGCGCCAGATGAAGTCCACGGTCTGGAACTTTTTGAGGAGCAGCTCGGTGTCCGAGCCGGGCAGGGGATAGTCCTTTGCGGGCCGGGTGTCAATGCCGGTGAAGTAGCTGCCGTCAATGCGGGTGGAGGCGGTGTATTTATAGCCGAGCTCGCGCAGGATATTGGGGACCGTGGGCGATTGCCCGAAGGTGTCCGCGAAATAAGCGGCCTTGGGGTCGGCGTTCATGCCCTGTTTTTTGAGCCACTCGAACCCGAACAGATAATCGCGCATCAGGTTTTCGCCCTCGGGGATGAGCGTGTCCGGACTGGTCACGCCGGTGCCGGTGAAGACGATCCGTCCGTCGTTCACATACTTGCGGAGCCGGTCCTGGCTCTGAGGATGGCTCAACCAATATCGCTTGAAATAAAAAATGCACTCGACCGAATAGACATAACGCGGGTCTTTTTTCAACTCCTCGAGCGCCCGGTCAAAGGTCCGGTCCGTGAGCAGCTTCTGATACTGGTCCGCGGTGAGCAGCCAGTCCGGGTCAACATGGCTGGACTGCGCGAACACCAGCACTTCCTGGGCCCCCTCGGGAAGGCCCAGCTTTGCGCGCAACTCGGCCTCCCCGGAATTCCGCGCCGATAACGGCGTGACCATGATTAAATATAAACCCAAACCCAGAAGCAATAAAAGTCCGCTCTTTCTTTTCATCATCCGTCCTCCTTGCCCCCAAATTATAGCAATTTGCCCCGGCACCGCCACTAATCCAAGCCGATAGAAACTGGAACCGGGATTCCTTGACAAGTGTCCCATATATGCAAGAATATTTTGGGAGGTTCGGAACATGATAAGAAGCGCGAAAAAAAATGGGCTGATTTTTTTGTTGGCCGTGCTGCCGCTCGCGGGCCGGGCCGCCGCGGTTAAGCCCGCGCCCAGCGCCGAGGGCTATTACCTCAAAGGCAAGGAGCATCTGGATAAAAAGGAATACAGCCAGGCCATTGATTATTTAACCAAGGCCGTCAATTTGAATCCGCGCTACGCCGAGGCCTACCTGGCCCGGGGCAAGGCCTACAAAGAGAATGTAAAGACCGACGAGGCGCTCAAGGATTTTAATATGGCCCTCGAGCTTAATCCCAAGTTGGCTGAGGCCTATCAGTATCGCGCAATGATCCTGGATTCCAAGGGCGATTCCGACAAGGCGCTTCAAGACTATAACCAGGCTCTCAAACTGGACCCTAAAAATGCGGAGGCCTACCTGAGCCGCGGGGTTCACTATCTTCATAAGAAAAACTTCGACCTCGCGCTTGCCGATTTCAACTCGGCCCTGAAGCTCAATCCCAAGTACATGGAAGCCTATGTTGACCGCGCCAATGTCTATTGGTGGAAAAAACAATATGCTCCGGCCATTGCCGATTACAACCAGGCGGCTCCCAACCAGCCGGGCCAGAGCCTGGG
>CAIUDS010000406.1 GCA_903897985.1 uncultured delta proteobacterium | reverse complement strand
GTCATGTATCTGGGCAAGATCGTGGAAATGGCCAAGGCGCCCGACCTTTACAAGAACCCGCTCCATCCTTATACCAAAATCCTTTTGAGTTCGGTGCCCCTGCCGGACCCCAAGCTCCGCAAAAAGCGGATCATCATTTCCGGCGATGTGCCCAGCCCGGTAAACCCTCCGCCCGGCTGCCAGTTCAACCCGCGCTGCAAGCACAGCCGCGATAATTGCAAGGAGGCCGAGCCGGAACTGCTCGAATACGAGCCGGGCCATTTCGCGGCCTGCCATTACATCCCGGTGGACAAAACATGACCGGGAGCAAATCCGCTTTCCCGTTCGCCGGCGCGCGGAGCCGGCAGGACGGAATTGCGGGCGCGGTCAAGAGGATTTGCGATTTTGCCGCGGCCTTGCTCGTATTGATTTTGATCTCGCCCCTGTTCCTCTTCATTGCGCTCGCGATCCGGATCACCATGGGCAGTCCGGTATTGTTCCGCCAGCGGCGGCCCGGTTTCCGCGAGAAAATTTTCACGCTCTATAAATTCCGGACCATGGACGAGCGCAAGGACGCGCGGGGCAATCTGCTTCCGGATCAAGAGCGCTTGACCGGGATTGGCAAACTGGTGCGCAGTTTGAGCCTGGATGAGCTTCCGCAATTGTTCAATGTCTTGAGCGGAGACCTCAGCCTGGTCGGTCCGCGGCCTTTGCTCATCGAATACCTGGACCGTTACGAGCCGGAGCAGAGAAAGCGGCATCTGGTCCGGCCCGGCATCACCGGCTGGGCCCAGATCAACGGCCGCAATGCCATTACCTGGGAGCAAAAATTCGCTTACGACATATATTATGTTGAACACTGGTCGCTCGTACTGGACTTGAAAATATTGGCGATGACGGTCTGGAAGGTTTTGAAGCGGGAGGGGATCAGCCAGGAGGGCGAGGCCACGATGGAGAAATTTAAAGGGAGTCGGATCAGTTGATCCGGGGTCGGTGAATAGGAAATGAAGCAGGTGGTCATTATTGGAGCGGGGTGTCTGGGCCGGGAAGCGCTCTGGCTGCTCCGGGACCTGATCAAGGCCGGCGCGCAAATGGAGCCGCTCGGCTTTGTGGATGATGATCCGGGCAAGGCCGGAAAAACGATCCTGGGATTGAAAATGCTGGGCTCGATCAGCCGGTTGGAAAAGGCGCATAAAAATCTGGAAGCGGTATTGGCGGTGGGGGACATCCAAGCCAAGTGCGCGCTTGCGCGAAGATTGAAAAAACGGGGGATTAAATTTGTCACCCTGGTGCATCCGCAAGCGGTGTTTTCGGAAGACGCCGTGATCGGGGAAGGGAGCATAATTTTTCCGGGCGTCGTTATGAGCGCTCAGGTCAGGATCGGTCGGTTTGTCCTGCTCAATCCCGGGATCATCTTGTCGCACGATGTTTTGATCGGGGACTGGTCATTGATCGGATCCGGAGCGCATTTTGCCGGACAGGCGCGGGTGGGAGAGGGATGCCAGATCGGCACCGGCGTGAATGTGATTCCGCAAAAGACCATCGGGGATTGGAGCGTGGTCGGCGCCGGCGCCTGCGTGATTTCGGATTTGCCGGCCAAAACCGTTTCGGTGGGTGTTCCCGCCCGGGTGATCAAGAAGATAAGATAGCCGCAACCGCCCATCCTTCACAATCATGGCCGGTTCCGTTCTTTCTCTCGTGACCTTGAATAAATGGCCGGATCGTGCTATTTAGAGGCGACGCTCAACAATTTATGAAGGAGCAAGGAAATGATGACGGAGAGAGGTTTTGGGGCGGAAGCTTTGGACCAGGAGACCGTTTCGGAATTAACTGAATTGGGAAAGCTGGCCCGGGGCGACATCCTGGCCATGACCACCCTGGCCGGGTCCGGCCATCCGGGCGGCTCGATGAGTTCGATAGATATTTACCTCGCGCTCTATCATTTCGCAAGGGTCAATCCCCAAGACCCGGACGAGTTCGAGCGCGACCGCATCATCGTCAGCCACGGCCACACCTCCCCGGGCGCCTATTCCGGCCTGGCCCGCTCCGGTTTTTTCCCGCCCGAGGCCCCCATCGCCGGCTTCCGCCTCGCCGGCAGCGCGTTCGAGGGCCATGTCGAGCCGATGGTCCCCGGCATCGAGTGGGCCACCGGCAACCTGGGCCAAGGCCTTTCCGCCGGCTGCGGGTTCGCCCTCGGGGCCCGGCTTTTGAAAAAGGACTGGCACACTTATGTGGTCATGGGCTGCGGCGAGCAGCAGAAGGGTCAGATCACCGAAGCCCGCCGCTTCGCGGTGAAATATAAACTAACGGCCCTGACCGCGATCGTTGATTTCAACGACCGCCAGATCAGCGGCGTGCGCGGCCAGATCATGCCCCAGAATGTGCGCGCCAATTACGAGGCCGACGGCTGGGAAGTGCTCGAGATTGACGGCCACGATTTCTCGGAAATCTATCAGGCCCTCCGGCAGGCAACCCTCAACAAAAAGGCCCCCGTCCTTATCCTCGCGCAAACCGTCATGGGCAAGGGCGTGTCCTTCATGGAAGGCGACGCCAAATATCACGGCGCCCCGCTCAAGCCCGACCAGTATCAGAAAGCCATGGCCGAGTTGAAACTGCCCGACCGGCTGGAGGAATATAAAAAAATGCGCGAGGCCAACCCGCCTTTGGCGAGCCTCGCGGTCCGGCGCGAAATAAAATCCCCCGGCCTCTCAATCATCCCCGGCGATCCGAAAAATTACGGCCCGGAAGAAAAGACCGACAACCGCAGCGCCTGGGGCAATGCCTTGC
>CAIUDS010000405.1 GCA_903897985.1 uncultured delta proteobacterium | reverse complement strand
AGGCACCGAAACTTTAAAACCCTAAAACTCTAAAACTTTAGAACGGAGCCTCGCGGTTAAAACCGCGACCTCCCCCTATATATAGGAAAAATGTTACATCGCTTTTTCAGCCCAAAATCGGTCGTAACTGGTTGATTTTAAATTCATAATTCATAATTCTGAATTCATAATTCAAGAACAGGTTTGTCAACCTACCCCAAACAAAAAATGAAAAAATAATTTTTCCCCTTATAATTCAATGGATTGCAAAACTATGCAAAAATTGCACTTTTGTTTGGTCTGGCCAAACAGTGCCCCGATCTTGATATGTTGAAAAAATGCTTTTAGCGGCAGGTTGAGAACCCCGTGGGTCCAGGGACGCGTCCCTGGAAGGGACAGGCACTTATGCGGTAGATTATGCTGGAACCCGCAAAAAGCCGGAAATCGAAGAATTACGCCTGGCCGCCATCACCAATTAGTGCCTGTCCCTTCCTGCTTCCGCATTTTGCTTGACAGCATTTTTAATTATGCTCCAATATCCGTGCAGCTAAAAGGTCAGGCGATTGGGGCGAATTCAGGAAGGAGCAGGCAGAATGGGGCGCGAGGAAAAATTCCGGAAAAAACCGGGCAAACTCCTCATGTCCGGGTCTGGCCCGGTGGCCTTGTTAAGTTTAAAATTTGGCCCTGACCCCCAGGATTACCCCCCTTTTGGTGGACACTCCGGGAGGATCCCAGAAACTTAATTGCGCCAATAGCGAGGGCATTTTCCGCTGAGGGAAGAAACAGCCCGGGGGGCAGGCCTACCCGGCTGGAATGGTTAGCACTTTTTCTTGCATTGATTCACAGTCTCTTCGCACAACTGCTCACATTCATCTTCCTCCTGTGGCGTCATCGGAAAGCAAAGGCAGTCCATATAATCATCTTCGCATTGCTGAAGGCAGCTCGGAGAAGGTTGGTGGCTCGGCGGAGACGGCTGCTGCTGGGGCGGAGGCGACTGAACCTGCTCCTCTTTTTTTGAGGCACAGCATAAAACCACGAAACCAACGATGGCGGCTCCCAGAATCAATTTAATCCTTGCGTTCATTTTGTCCTCCTCATGTTTAATTCCTATCCCTTTGCCCTAATGCCTACCTAGCTTCAGCACTGGTCCAGTTTTTGGGGGGCAGCTCACCCGGTTCTGAACCAAGGGCCGATCAAGAAGCCTCGGCCCAAGCAATCAAATTTCCGCAGCCGGCTCGCGCAAAATTTAAAAGTCAATCCCGGCCAAGTTAGTCGCCAACTGTTTCAACTGCTGGGGAGAGAGCGACTCGCGGCTGAAAATCCCCACCACTTTCGTGGCCGTGATTTTATCGCGGCTCGCGATAATCGTCCGGAAACCATTGGCCATCAGCCCTTGGATCGCCGGGAAACACCCTTCTTTGAGGAACAAGGCCCGGGCCTTATTCTCGTCATTGGTCCGGAAGGTAATCTGCTGGTCAATCACCGGGTTGCCGATTTCCATTGTTCGCAAGCCATCAATCCGCAGCTTGGCTTCCAGGCTCCGCTTCTCGTCCACGGTAAATTTGAAGCCCAAACTATTCTCCCGCTCCAGAATGATGATGACGGGCCGCTGTTTGATCAATAGACGGCAACTCTTTCCGTCCCCCCGGATTTCCAGATATGGGTCCCCCAGCCTGGATTTGATTTCCGCATCCAGCCCCTGGGAAACGGATTGGAGGAACTTGAGCTTGCGGCGCCGGCTGAACAGGAACTGGCCCAGCACGATCGCGATCATAGCCGCGAACAATCCCCAAATATAAATCATCGAGTTCTGTTCCATGGAACCCCCTCTGCTTGGTTCAAGCATATCTTGCGCGGGCTTTTCTGTCAATCACATACACTAGGCAACGATGCCCCCTTCCAATGCGGGTGCCCGCGGCTAAAAAGCCAGGGCTGGGCAAGGTTCCGGATGGATTGACAAGCAAAGACGGCTGGTGGCAATTTTGTGGGCAGACAGATTATGCGCGCTGGGCCGGATTTCCGGCGTCGAACTATCAATCAGCCGCTCCGGAATTAGCGCAGCGCCGGGCCCGCTAAAGCTTACGGCTGTTTTTCCCTGCTGATGGTAGGAGTTGGCTTTGACCTAGCCCTCCCATTAGCTTCCACGAAGTTGACAATATCCCGGAGGCCTTGGTCATCGGGGTTGAGGGCACTTGCTTTGCGGAATAAATATAGCGCCTCGGTTCGATCTCCATATACGAGCGCGTCCAAGCCTTGGTCGGCGATTTCCCTGGCCTGGACGTATCGGGCATCAGCGTCCTTTTTCGCCTTCACCCGCTGCAGGTCCCCGGCAAGGAGCAGGGCGTTTTTCACCGACAAGTCTCCGGGCCGCTCGGCTTGGGCTTTATTAAAGAAAGCAATGGCGGCCTCGGGATCGTGATTGATGAGCGCTTTAAATCCCTGCTGGTAATTGAGATTATTCAAGGTTTTCATGGAGGCCTGGGCCGGGATGGTTCTTTCCTTGCCTTTAACCACCTTGAAATCTATATAGATGGGCCGGTCCGGGTCGAGGTCCAGGCAGCGGAGGTCAACCACCGAACTGTCGAAGATGGGGGTCTGAGCGCATTCCTCCTGCTTCATCACCGCATAGATGGTCTTATTGAGCAGATCGGAAACATAGGCACCGCGGCAATTTTCCCCGCATTTTTCCGGACCAGCCTTCGGAACCGCACCCTTGGTCGCGGCCGGAGCGCTTACCACCGGCTTGACCGGGACCGGCGGCGATTCAACCCCTTTCAGCCCGAGCCCTCCGGATTCTCCAATCCCCTTCAGCCCTAACTCGTTCACGCCGATGCCCTTCATGCTTTTCAGGAGTTCTTCTTTCTTCCGAGCAAATTCCTCCTGTCGCTGCTTCTCCGCTTCCGCTGCTTTCTTCTTCTGTTCTTCCCATTGCCTCTGTTCTTCCGCTTCCTCCTGCTTCTTCTGCTCCTCCAGTTTCTTCTGCCGTTCAGCTTCTTCATTAGAAGAAGACCCGTGGGGCCCCGGGGAGGGCTCTTGATAACCGCAGGCCCGTTTGCAGGCTTGCTCGCTGCATGGCGGAGGCAGGGGCTTAATACCGCAAGGACAGCCGCAACCAACCACTGAGTGATCAACCTCGGCTTTTAATATCCGCGGAAACATCAAACCAAGCGCCGCATAAATCAAGAGCGATGCGATGGCCCAGGATCGCCCCAATTGGAAAACACTCTTAAAGGATTTTCTTTTCATCTTTCTTTCCCTCCCCTCAACGCGCTTCTGGGTTCCATAACTGACGGCTCCCGAGGCATCATTTCCAGCCAAAATCGCGCCGACCTTGCCCGAAACCAATATCCATATATTCTGTAGCATTAATTGACGTTAATGCCGCTTATACCAAGTATAATCGTAATGGAACGTGGGATCGTACTTGGCGCTGTTCACCGGCCGGTCCACGCTCCACTGGATGTCGCCATTAGTTTCATTAACTTTTGCCCAAACCTGCCTGGTGCCCTTGCCATACCATTTCTCTTGTATTTCTGCAGGTGTAAATTCAAAAATAATATCTTTAATGTTCGGTCCATTAGGGGTTCCTTTTATCTGAATTTTTCTGCTATCAGGATCTGTGCAATTTATGTTATTTAGTACAATCTTCACGCTCTGCTCATCAAAACAATATTTTATGTCAGCTGGTTGCGTTCCTATCACCGGCCACATGTAAACCCAGACTTTTCCTTTTAATTCCTCTTCATTAGCGCCATTACATTTGTTCTTTTCAAGATTATAATCTGCACATAAAGCCTCATAACCCGCCCCTCCTACGATTGTTCTAAACTGGTCCAAAACTTCTTTGGTCTGGCGTTGTTTCGCTTCGGCGTCGGCTTTGGCCTTGTCCTGGGCTTGGGCTTCCTGGGCCGCCTT
>CAIUDS010000404.1 GCA_903897985.1 uncultured delta proteobacterium | reverse complement strand
TTGTATGGACGATAATGGCTGCCAAGAAGTCTTTAATAAAGACACAGTTCATATTTCGGCTTTGGGTAAAGAGGCAACTGCGAGTGTCCTCGGCAGGCGGAGCCCCAATAGTTTATATCAGGGGAAGCTAGCTTCCTTTGAGGAGGCTGGCGGATACAACCAGGCGGATGCGACCGGGTTTATAAATTTGAATGCGTTGAGACTGCGCACCGGGGCGATGGTGAAGAAGACAAAGAAGGAGTAAGGTTTCGCCCCTGAAGGGGCTAGCACATCCACTTGAAAATCGGAAAAAATTTCGTTAGAATATTTCGTCTGCTGTTCTTTGGAAATTATTTAGGGAGCCAGAATTCGGGCGGCTACAGGAACGCCTGAAAATAAAGACAGGAGGAAAGTCATGAAGAAGAAGGTTCTGCTGACTCCGGGCCCGACCCCGGTTCCGGAGCGCGCTCTCACACGGATGGCGATGCCCGCGTTGCATCACCGTCACTCCGAATTCAAGAAGGTCCTGGGAGAAGTGAGAGAAGGTCTGAAGTATATTTTTCAGACCAAGGGGGAGGTAATCATTTTCGCGTCATCCGGGACCGGCGCGATGGAAGCCGCGGTCACCAACACGCTCTGCAAGGGAGACTCGGTGCTGGTGGTGCAAGGCGGAAAGTTCGGCGAGCGCTGGGGGCAGATCTGCAAGGCCTACGGCGTAGTCGCGGACATTCTCGAGGTCGAGTGGGGAAAAGCGGTGAAGGTCGCGGAGGTCGCGGCCAAGCTGAAGGAAAAGCCTTACAAGGCGCTGCTGGTGCAGGCCACGGAGACTTCGACCGCGGTCCGGCACCCGGTAAAAGAACTCGCCGAACTGGTCAAAGGCACGGACACCCTTTATATCGTTGACGGCGTGACCGGGGTGGGCGTGTTCCCGCTGCCGTTCGACGAGCTCGGGATTGATGTTTTGGTGACCGGTTCGCAGAAGGCCCTGATGCTGCCGCCGGGACTCGCGTTCGCCGCGTTGTCGGAGAAGGCGTGGAAGGCCTGCGACAAGTCGGACCTGCCCAAGTATTACTTCAATTTCAAAAAGGAACTGAAAAATCTGGGCAATAACGAGACCGCGTACACGCCGGCGGTGAGTCTTTTGGTCGGCCTTCACGAGGTGATCAAGATGTATAAGGAAGAGACTTTGGAGAAGGTCTTTGCGGAGAACGCGAAGATGGCGGAGGCCTGCCGCGCGGCTTTGGTCGCGCTCGGGCTTAAATTGTTCGCGCCCGAGTCTCCGAGCGAGGCCTGCACCGCGGCCTGGACCCCGGCGAATGTTGACGGGGCCGAGGTGGTGAAGCGAATCCGCGATGTGTATGGGTATGCGATTGCGGGCGGTCAGGACCAGGTTAAGGGGAAGATCATCCGGATCGCGCACATGGGCTACATCAGCCGTTACGACCTGGTGGCCTGTATCGCGGCGCTCGAACAGACGCTGAACGACCTCGGCTTTAAAGTCGAGCCGGGCAAGGGCGTGGGCGCGGCAACCGCGGTGCTGGGGAAATAAGACAATATTTTTTACCACAGAGGACACAGAGGACACAGAGAAAATTAAATTAAATTCTTTGCGCCTTTGCGGTAAAAAAATATTCAGGAGGAAAGCCAATGAAAGTTTTGGTAAGCGATAAGTTTGCGCCGGAAGGAATCGAGATCCTGAAGCAGGCGCCGGGGATTACGGTTGACTACAAGACCGGGATGAAGCCGGAGGAACTCATTGCGATCGTGGGCGAGTATGACGCGCTGGCGATCCGGAGTTCGACCAAGGCGACCAAGGAGATCATCGAGGCGGGCAAGAACCTGCGCGTGATCGGCCGGGCCGGGATCGGGGTGGACAATGTGGATGTTCCGACCGCGACCCGCAAGGGGATCGTGGTGATGAACACGCCGGGCGGAAACGCGGTGACCACCGCGGAGCACTCGCTGAGCATGATGATGGCCTTGGCGCGTAAAATCCCGCAGGCCTACCTGTCGCTCAAGGAAAAGAAGTGGGAGAAGGGCAAGTTCACCGGCGTCGAGGTGATGGGCAAGACGCTGGGGGTGGTCGGCCTGGGCAACATCGGCTCGGTGGTGGCGGACCGGGCGCAGGGGCTCAAGATGAAGGTGCTCGGCTACGACCCGTTCGTGACCAAGGAGATGGCGGAGAAGCTGGGGGTGGAGTTGGTGAGCCTGGACGAACTGTTCGCGAGGTCCGACTTCATCACCGTGCATGTGCCCAAGACCGAGGAGACCAAGGGCATGATCCGGGCGGAGACCATCGCCAAGATGAAGGACGGGGTAAGACTGATCAATTGCGCGCGGGGCGGGATCATCGTGGAGAAGGACCTGCTCGCGGCGATCAAGAGCGGCAAGGTGGCGGGCGCGGCCCTGGATGTGTTCGAGAAGGAGCCGCCCGAATTCGGAGAGCTGTTTGAGATTCCCGAGATCATTTTCACGCCGCACTTGGGCGCGAGCACGGGCGAGGCGCTGGTGAATGTGTCGGTCGGGATCGCCAAGCAGATGGTTGACTACCTGCTCTACGGCGTGATCACCAACGCGGTGAACTTCCCAAGCGTGTCGAGGGAAGTGCGGGAACAGTTGGCGCCCTACCTGAACCTGGCCGAACGGATGGGGAGATTGGCGGGACAGTTGCTCTCCACACTCAAGGGCGTCGAGATTGACTACCGGGGCGAGGTGGCGGGATTGAACACCAAGCCGATCACGCACTCGATGCTCAAGGGCCTGCTTGAGACCTTCATGGACGAGCCGGTCAATTATGTGAGCGCGCCGGCCTTGGCCAAGGCGAGAGGCATCTCGGTTAAGGAATCGAGCAATGTCGAATCCGGCGATTACACCAGCCTGATCAAGGTTAAAATCGCGGACCAGTCGCCGGAGCTGGCGGAGATCGCGGGGACCCTGTTCGGCAAGACCGACCCGCGCGTGGTCTCGATCGGCGGGGTCCGGCTCGACGCCATCCCGGCGGGGTATGTGCTGGTGGTGCGCAACACCGACAAACCGGGCGTGATCGGGAACATCGGTTCGCTCCTCGGCCGCTATTCGATCAACATCGGCCAGTTCCAGCTTGGAAGAAAAGGCGGCGAGGCGGTGTGCATGATCAATGTGGACAGCCTGATCCAGGAGGCGGCGTTGGAGGAACTCCGGAGACTGCCCAATATTATTTCCGCGCGCCAGGTGAACCTGGGTTGAAGAATGGATAATCTTTCGCCGCAAAGGCGCAAAGAGAGGACATGTCCTTCACCAATTCCGATCGGTTATCGGTCGGAAAAAATTGGGTCAAGTCAGATGCTTCCACCAACTTCACCAATTTGACCAATTTTACCAGGAACGAGGGCGTGGGTGCCCGCAATTGCGGGCGATTCAGCGCGAGCTGGACGAGCGGGCGAGCAATCGGTCCACGGTCCAAGGTTCACGGTGTGCCTAAGAGATATTTCGTGCACACTGCGCGAGGTGTCGGCATTTACCGTTCACCGTTGACCGCTTGCTCCAGCAAGTTCGATTAACCCAGACTCAACATCACACGATCATCAGGGGTCCAGCA
>CAIUDS010000403.1 GCA_903897985.1 uncultured delta proteobacterium | reverse complement strand
GCCGCTTCCGCGGCCGCCGGATAGGTGTTGGGCCGGACCGAAACCACTGCGGGGGCGGCCGCGAATTCGACCTTGAGATAGCATTTGCCGGAATAGACCGGCCGGGTGGCGACCAGCTTGCCGCCGTCGGCCGCGAGCGCGGTGCAGTCGGTGGCCATGCCCACGCCCAGCTTGGCCGCGGCGCGGGGGGTGAGGTCCTTGCCCATGGAGGTGTTGCCGGTGAGCAGGACTGCGGCGTCGGCCTGTTTGGCCGCGGCGGCCACAGCTGCGGCATACCCTTCGGAGGAATAAAGCTCGAACAGGTCGCCGTCGGCGACAAACACCTTCTGGGCGCCGAATTTTCCGAGAGAGGCGGCGAGGTCTTTCACGCCTTTTCCGACCACAACCGCGGAGAGGGGTCCGCCGACCTTGTCCGCGATTTGTTTTCCGATGTTAAGTAACTCGAAGGCAACCTTACGGAATTTGCCTTCCCTTTGTTCCGCAAAAATCAAAACTCCGCTTGCCATGTTATTAACCTCCCACCTTATATAATCTTGGCTTCTTCACGAAGCAGCTTGACCACCTGTTTGACCATGTCGGCGGTTTCCATTTCCTTGAACAACTTTCCCGGCGGCCGGTCGGGCAGGGGCATATATCCCACGGTTATCACCTTGGCGCCGGCCGCGCCGACATCTCCGGCGGCCAGTCCGGTCTGGGCGAGCGCCCATTTTTTGATTTCCTTCTTCTTGGCCTTCATGATGCCGGGCAGGCTGGCGTAGCGGGGTTCGTTCAGGCCCTTGTCGCAGGTGAGCACCGCGGGGAGGGAGGTTTCCACGATTTCCTCTCCACCCTCGATGCGGCGGTTGCACACGGCCTTGCCGGGCTGGATCTCGATTTTGGCCACGGCGTAGACCTGGGGCCAACCCAGGAGTTCGGCGAGATAGGCCGGGACTTGGGCCTGATCCAGGTCAATGGCCTGGCGTCCGCACAGGACCAGGTCCGGATTCTCGGCCTTGATCACCGAGGCCAGAATCTTGGCGGTCGCGAGCGCGTCGGATCCGACGAAGGCCGCATCCACGCAATGCACCCCGCGGTCCATGCCCATGGCCAGGGCGGTGCGCATCCGCTCCACCACCCGGTCCGTGCCCACGGTCACCACCACGGTCTCTCCGGTCTGTTTTTCCTTGATCCGGATGGACTCCTCGACCGCGAACTCGTCATACGGGCTCATGATCCATTTAATGTTCTGTTCCTCGATCCCCTTGCCGTCCGCGGTAATCTTGATCGTAGCTTCCGTGTCCGGCGTCTCTTTCAGGCATACCAATACTTTCACTTCTTAACCCTCCTTTCCGGTTGTTTTTTTGCCCTGTTCAAACTTCGATTTCCCGCTTGACAATGCCTCTCAGAAAAATCCGGCACAACTGTTCGGCACTGCCTTTGATATAACTTTTTCCCTTGTTTGTCAATACCCAGTGCAGGCTCAACTCGTCCAGCGCCTGGTTCTCGTCCAATAACTCCAGGTGCAGCCAGATGCAGCGCTTGATCCGCGCAACCGGGTCCGGCTCCTTGGCCAATTCCCCCCTCACCCGCTCGATGATCCGCCCCCAATTTTCTTCAAAGACCTTGATCAGGATCTCGTCCTTGTTCTTGAAATAAATATATATGATCCCGTCCGCGCCCCCGGCCTCCTGCGCAATCTCGTTGCCCCTAGCGTTGTGGAACCCCTTGCGCGCGAAAACCTTTATACCCGCATCCAGGATCCGCTGCGCTGAGATTCTTTTCCTCTCGAACCTGTTCTTTCATTGCCAGCCAACCACCAGGGTTTATTTTTTTTCTGGCTGCGGCACTCCCAGCGGCCTTTTTTATGGCGGGGGCGGGGTTTCCCCCGCCCCCGCCCGAATGGCTGCTATTGCCGGTTCTTAACCAGGACTTCCACCACGCTGGGATCGGCCAGGGTCGTGGTATCGCCCAACTCCTTGATGTCTCCGGCGGCGATTTTCTTGAGGATCCGGCGCATGATCTTGCCCGAGCGGGTCTTGGGCAGCGCGTCCGCGAACTGGATCTTGTCCGGGGTCGCGATCGGCCCGATCTGCTTTCTCACATGGGCGACCAACTCCTTCTTGAGCTCGTCATTCGCCACCACGCCGACCTTGGGGGTGACAAACGCATAGATGCCCTGTCCCTTAATCTCGTGGGGCATTCCGACCACCGCGGCCTCGGCCACTTTCGGATGGCTGACCAGGGCACTCTCGACTTCCGCGGTCCCCAGGCGGTGACCGGAAACATTGATAACATCGTCCAGCCGGCCCATCAGCCAGAGGAACCCGTCTTTGTCCTTGCGGCAACCGTCGCCGGTGCTATAGCTCGGCGGGAACTGTTTCCAATAAGTGTCCATGAAGCGCTGATGGTCGCCATAAACCGTGCGCATCATTCCCGGCCAGGGCTTGCTGATCACCAGGTATCCGCCCTCATCGGTATCGCACTCGGTTTTGTCTTCCCTCATGACATGGGTGTCCACGCCGAAGAAGGGGTAGGACGCGGAACCGGGCTTGGTGGGGAAAGCTCCCGGCAGGGGGGTGACCAGGAACCCGCCGGTCTCGGTCTGCCAATAGGTATCCATGATCGGGCACTTTTCCTTGCCGATGTTCGTGTAATACCAGATCCAGGCTTCGGGGTTGATCGGCTCTCCGACCGAGCCCAGGATGCGTAGCGAGCTGAGGTCGTATTTGGCCGGCCACTGCTCGCCCTCTTTCATGAGCGCGCGGATGGCCGTCGGGGCGGTATAGAACTGGTTGACCTTGAACTTCTCGATCACTTCCCAGAAGCGGCCCGGGTTCGGGTAGGTGGGCACACCCTCGAACATCACGCTGGTGGCGCCGACGGTGAGCGGGCCATAGACGATATAGCTGTGGCCGGTGACCCAGCCGATGTCCGCGGTGCACCAGAAGGTGTCGCCGGGCTTGTAGTCGAAGACCAGCTTGAAGCTGATTGCGGTGAAAAGCAGGTATCCCGCAGTGGTGTGGAGCACGCCCTTGGGCTTGCCGGTGGAGCCGGAGGTGTAGAGGATGAAGAGCGGGTCTTCCGAGTCCATCTGCTCCGGTTCGCAGTATTTGGGGAGGCCTTCGGCCGCCATCTCGTCGTTCCACCAGGAGTCCCGGCCCGCTTTCATCGGGACTTCCTGCCCGGTCCGCTTCACCACGATCACATTCTTCACGATGTCATCCAG
>CAIUDS010000402.1 GCA_903897985.1 uncultured delta proteobacterium | reverse complement strand
GGATGCGAAATGGGAGAACGCGACCGGGGAATACAAGACTTTCAGCGTTGGGTATGGGGAGTGAATGAGAGCATGAGAGCGTGAGAGCAGGAGAGCCGATTGAAGAAAGCGAAATATTGGGAGCAGAAGGACAACGAGGCGGTGCAATGCCTGCTCTGCCCGAACGCGTGCGTGGTCAAGCCGGGCAAGGCCGGGACCTGCAAAGGCCGCAGGAATATCGGCGGCGAGCTTTACGCGGAACAATACGGACAGGTCTCGGCCATCTCGATGGACCCGATCGAGAAGAAGCCGCTCTATCATTTTTTTCCGGGCTCGGAGATCCTTTCGATCGGAACCATCGGCTGCACCTTCAGTTGCGACTTCTGCCAGAACTATCACCTGGTCGAGGCGCTCGTCCCGACCGACGAGATCGCCCCTGCCGGCCTGATCGAATCGGCGAAGTCGCGCCGCTCGATCGGAATCGCCTACACCTACAACGAGCCGTTCGTGAGCTTCGAGTTCGTGCTCGACACCGCGATCATGGCCAAGGAGGCCGGCCTGAAAAATGTCCTGGTCACCAACGGCTACTACCACCCCGAGCCCTTCCGCGAGTTGATCCCCTATATTGACGCCATGAACATTGACTTGAAATCCATCCGCGACCAGTTTTACCGCAAATACTGCCACGGCAAGATCGCGCCGGTGCTCAAGACCATCGAGGAGGCGCAGAAGCACTGTCTGGTGGAACTGACCAACCTGATCGTAACCGAACTCAACGATTCCGACTCGGACTTGAAGGACCTGATTGACTGGGTCGCCTCGGTCAACCCGGAAATGCCGCTCCATTTCTCGCGCTACCACCCCATGTATAAAATGACCAAGCCCCCAACCCCGATCGAGCGGTTGGAAAAGGCTTATGAACTGGCCGCGGGGAAACTCAAATGGGTGTACCTGGGAAATGTCTTCACCGACCTCGGCCAGGATTCCCTCTGCCCTCATTGCGGCGCCACGCTCGTGAAAAGGAAAGGCTACTCCGTCTCGGTGCTCGAGCTCAAGGGCTCGGCCTGCGGCAAATGCGGCGCCCGGCATAATTTCATCTCCTGAAAATTTGACAGACCTCGCCCGGCGTGATAGCTTGAAAAATATAAAAGTGTTCGCGGATGCTGATTTTGTGAAACCGGAGGTCATGGATGAAAAAGAAAATGATCATTTTGACCCTGAGCCTTGCCTTGGCGGCGTTCGCCTGCAACCGCAAGCCCAAGACCAGTTGCGTCTATGGCGACAGCATCCCGATCAATATCCTGGACCCGGCCGTGAAAACCGGCGAGCAATTGATCTCGGAGTTTGAAAGCGGCAAGTTTGACCAGCTTTATGACGCCGGCTGTGATTACCTCAAAAAAGCCCAGACCCGCGAGCAATTCAAAATGGTCTTGCAGGGCATCAACTATAACCTGTCCAACCTCGAGCCCGCCCAATTGAACGAGGCCTACTATATGAAAAACGAGGCCGGGAAAAAGACCCCTGTGGTTGATGTCGCTTGCAACCTGGAGGAGGAGAACATCAACGATCTTTATCAGGCGCCGGCCAACAGCGAGTTGATGTCGCTCATCTACAACTCCAAATCCGGGGGCGAGTCCGTCCATATTTTCCTCGAGCTGATCAAGCAGGGCGGCGATTGGAAGCTCTTTACCATTGTCCCCGGACTGGGCACCCTGAAGGGAAAGACGGTGGACGACTATGTGGATATGGCGCGCAAGGCGCGCGAAGCGGGCAAACCCCGCATCGCCCTGCTCTATTATAAAATCGCTTTCCTGCTCGCGGACTTGAGCCCCAATGTGATCGAGTTCGTTTCCCGCAAGATCGGCGAGGAGATGGGCCAGGTCAAGACCGATTTCATGCCCCAGAGCGCCCCCCAGGTCTGGACCAGCGCGGACAATTCCCGATTCGAGGTTTATAATGTTGATCCATTCATTGACCGCGGGGACGTCTGGGTCAATGTTGACTGGCTCGTGGATTCCTTCGCGGATACCCAAAAGGTGGACGCGGACTCGCAAAAACTCCTGGACTTTGCGTTGGAAAAATTTCCCGAGACCCGGGAATTCTTCACCGGGATCATGGTCTCCGCGCATTCCCGGGATCGGGCCTTGGCCAACCAGGCCTATCGCAAGCTCCGCCGCTTTGAAGAAGCCCCGAAATAATTTTCCGCCGCGGAAAAAGGAGACATGAACATCAATACTAAAATTATGTCTGAAGCCGTCCGGGCCCGGTACCGCGCGGGCGAGGAGGACGAGGCGCTTTCCCCGCTGGTGCGGGTGGATGCGCAAGGGAAACCGGTGGGCAAAATCCAGCCGGGCGACGCGCTCATTTTCTACGACCTGCGCGGCGAGCGCGAAGTCGAGTTGACCTCCGCGCTGACCGAACAGGATTTCCGCCGCTTCCCCGTGGCCGGCCCGGTCGAGATGGTGACCATGATCGAATACCATCTCGGGCTCAAGGTGGAGGTCGCCTTCCCGCCGGAAGAGCGTCTGCAGAACACGCTTAGCGAGGTGATCAGCAAGGCGGGATTACACCAGAGAAAAATCTGCGAGTCGGAGAAGGCCATCCACCTCGGATATTTCCTGAACGGGAAACGGACCGAGCCGTTCCTGGGCGAGGAACGGTTCGCGGTGGAGTCGCCGAAAGTGGACGACTATTCGACCGTCCCGGAGCTCAAGGCGAAAGAAGTGGCGGACGAGGCGGTCTCGGCGCTCGCGGACCCGGATTACAAATTCATGGTGGTGAACTTCGCCAATGTGGATGTGATCGGACATCTGGAAAACGAACCCGCCATCCTCAAAGCGGTGGAATGCGTTGACCAACAACTCGGACGGGTGGCCGAGGCCGCGAAAAAATTCGGCGTGACCCTCATCCTCAGCGCGGACCACGGCACGGTCGAGAAATGGCTCTACCCCGACGGCAAGGTTGACACCGGCCACACCGCCAGCCCGGTGCCGCTCATTTTGTGCGACGACCGGCTCAAGGCCCTTGGCGTTGCGCTCAAAGACGGCGAGCTTTCCGATCTCGCCCCCACCATCCTGGGCCTGCTCGGCCTCCCGATCCCCACGGAGATGACCGGTTCGAGCCTGCTCCCGGAAATCGGCTCCAAGACCGAACGGGTCATGCTGGTGATCGCGGACGGCTGGGGATATTGCGAGGACTCTTATGGGAACCTCATCCAGAAAGCACACACCCCGAATTTCGACCGGCTTTGGAACGAATACCCGCACAGCCTGCTCTCGGCCGGCGGGCTCGCCGTCGGTATGCCCGACGGCGCGGTCGGGAATTCCGAGGCCGGCCACCTCCATATCGGCGCCGGCCGAAAAATTTATTCCGACCGCGTGAAAATTGACCGGGCCTTGGAGGATAAAAGCTTTTATCAAAATGCGGCTTTTCTTCAAGCGGTTCACTCCGCGCTCTCAAGAAAAGTCCCCATTCATTTGCTCGGCATTGTCAGCTTTTACTCCTCGCACGGCAGCCTCAAGCATCTTTACGCCTTGCTGGAATTATTGAAACTCCAGAAGGCTCCGGAGGTTTATGTCCACTCGCTCCTCGGCCGGCGCGGCGAGCGGCCCGAAGCCGGCGCGCACTATATCAAAGAGGTGGAGGACTATTGCGAAAAACTGGGCCTGGGCAGGGTGGTTACGGTGATGGGACGGTTCTGGGCGCTGGACCGCGAGGAGAACTGGGACCGCGTGCAAAAAGCCTATGACGCGCTGGTGTTCGGCAAGGGAATCCTGGTGAACGAAGGACAAAAGACCAAAGGCAAAAGACGAAAGAGAATAACATGAGCGAACATGACCTGGTCCTGAAAGGGATCAAGATTTTCCGGCAGGGCGGATGGAATACTTTTGACCTCGCGGTCATGGGCAGGAACATCTCGCGGATCGCCCCGGCCGGGAGCGAAAAACTTGAGGCCAAGAAAATTCTGGATTTCTCCGGCCGCTATGCCTCGCCCGGATGGATTGACCTGCATACGCATCTCCTGCCGCTCCGTTATGGCGGGATCGGGACTCATGCGGAAAAGATCGGGCTCAAGACCGGCGTAACCGCGCTCCTCGAGGTCGGGACCGTGGGCGCGGATACCTTTGACAAGTTCTACGAAAAGGTGCTCTCGAAGAGCGCAACCCCGATCTATTGCCTGCTCAACATCAAGCGGCGCGGGATCCGGTTCTGGAAGGTTGGGCGGGACGAGCCGGGCGAAGACAATATCGGCGCCATGGAGGCGGTGCTGAAAAAATATCCCGCGATTATCAAAGGCATCAAGATCACCGCGAGCAAGGAGCACATGCTTTCAAAGGACCCGCTCTACTACCTCCGGCGCGCGCGCGAGGCCGGCGACCGGCTTAAGCTGCCGTTGATGGTCCACATCGGACAAACCCCGCCCTCTCTCACCGACCTGCTCCCGCTCCTCAAAGCCGGCGATATCCTCACCCACTGCTTCCGCAACGGCGACCACACCATCCTCAACCCCGCGGGCAAAATCCGGCAGGATGTGCTCGAGGCCAAAGCCCGCGGCGTGCGCTTTGACATCGGCCATGGCGTGAAAAGCTTTTCCTTCCCGGTCACCGAGAAGGCCCTGGCCCAGGGCTTTCTCGACTTCACCATCAGTTCCGACCTCTATATGTTCAGCACGCCCTATCGCGCAAAAAATTTCGCGCATGTGCTCAGCAAGTTCCTGGCCGTCGGCATGAAGCTGGAAGAGGTCATGCTCCGCTGCTCGACCAAGGCCGCGCCCGTGCTCGGGCTCGAGCGCGAACTCGCGGAAGGCAAACCCGCCACCGTCACCGTCTTCCGGCTCGAGTCGGGATCGTTCCGCTTCTCGGATTGCTGGAACCAGGAACGGCCCGGCACGCAGCGCATTATTCCCGAAGCGGTCCTGCTCGAAGGCCGTCTCCACTTAAGCGCTTAATTGAGGCCATGGGCAAAGGAGAAGAAGACTATGGACCGGAGAAATTTCATGAAGGCGTGCGGGATCGGATGCGCGGCGATGGCAAAGCCCGGGGTCATGCTCGCGAGGATTCCGGGCGAGAGCGACGCGGAGTTTAATGCGCGCATGACCTGGTGGCGGGAGGCGCGCTTCGGCATGTTCATCCACTGGGGCATCTACGCGCAACTCGGCCTGGGCGAATGGGCCATGAACGACCTCAAGATTCCCCCGGCCCGATATCAGAAACTCGCGCCGCGTTTCAACCCGGTGGACTATAACCCGGCCGATTGGGTGAAGCTGGCCCAGGCCGCGGGCATGAAATACATGGTCATCACCAGCAAGCACCACGACGGCTTCTGCATGTTCAAGACCAAATACACCGACTTCAATATAGTGGACGCGACCCCGTATAAACGGGACGCCCTGGCCATGCTCTCGAAAGCCTGCGCAGACCAGGGCATGAAGTTCGGGTTCTATTACTCCATCCTCGATGCGCACCAGTCCGGCGACAACAGCTTCCGCAAAATGAAAGACGAGGGCTTCGACCAATATGAGGTTTACCTGAAAAACCAGTTGCAGGAGCTGCTCTCGAACTACGGGCCGATCGGCTCGATCTTTTTCGACGGCCAATGGACCCCGCAATGGAACTCCGAGAAAGGCAAAGCCCTGGAAAAACATGTGCGGTCGTTCCAGCCCCAGGTGGTCATGAACGACCGCGTGGGCAGGCAATACGAGTCCGGAGACTACAACACCCCCGAGCAGTTCATCCCCGAGAAGCCGCCCGCGCGCGACTGGGAAACCTGCATGACCATCAACGGGTCCTGGGGATATAACCGGCTCGATCATGCCTGGAAATCATCCACCCAACTCATCCGGAATTTGATCGGCATCGTTTCCAAAAACGGCAACTTCCTGCTCAATGTCGGCTCCACCAGGCAGGGCCTGGTCCCCCAACCCGAAATTGACCGCCTGCAAGAGATCGGCAAATGGATGGATATTAACGGCGATGCCATCCACGGCGCCGGGCCCGGCCCGACCCCGAATCCGCCTTGGGGATGCGTCACCTCCAAGCCGGGCAAGATTTTCTTGCATGTATTCGAATGGCCCAAGGGCGAGCTGGCGCTAGAAGGCCTGTCGAATGTCAGTGGCAAGGCGCTGCTGCTGACCGCTTCCGGAAAACAGGAGCTTTCCACCTCCGTGTCCGGCAACGGGCTGATCATCAAGCTTCCATCCCAGCCCGTGCACCCCGCGGCCTCGGTTATTGAAATCGTCAAAGGGAGTTGAGCATGAAAAAGTGGATGAAGGGTTCTTTGATCGCGGTGTGTTTGCTTTTTGCGTCGCTGATTCCGGCGCAGGAAGTGAAAAAGATATATCTGTTCCCGGGCGGGCTGAAGACGAGCCCGGGCGTGGCGATCACGGCCAGGGATTTGGCCCCGGTCGAGCCGGAGGGAAAATTTTTCAGCGAGTCCTGGACCTTTGTCTATTACACCGATGACGGCGGGGGCGGCTACATCCAGTTCAGCAGCGCCCGCATCGGCTACGCCGTCCGCTCGATCGGCGCGCACCATACTCATTTCTCGGGCGACGGCAAGTCCTATTATCAGAAGGCGATCCTCTCCCCCAAGGACATGAAATGGGACGGAAAAATCCCGCGCCTGAGCATGGCCGATTCGGAATGGGACGGTTTTTTCCCCAAGGTCCATGTCCGCCTGCCCCTGCCCGGTCTCGAGACCGACATGACCTTCACCTGCCTGGTCCCGGCCTGGCGGCCCGGCTCCGGCTCGGTCCATTACGGCGCGCCCGACGGCGACTGGTACAACCTGATCGTGATCAGCCCGCTCGCGCGCATCGAGGGCACGATCAAAGTCGAGGGCAAGGAAAAGAAAGTCACCGGCTGGGGCTACCTGGACCACGCCTCGCAAACGGTCTGGTTCAACACTCAGGCCGAAATCCTTTACGCGCTCCGCAGTTTCAACGAGCACTGGGCCATCCACATCCTCGATTACCGGACCGGCGCCGAGTTCGGGAACCAGCGGGTGAGCTGGATCATGGCGATCAAGGACAATAAAATTGTTTATGTAACGGACAAGTTCGAGGTGACCGGATCGGAATGGGCCACCGAGCCCCGGCGCGGCCGCAAGTATCCGACCCGCGTGAAGGTCTTGGTCAATCAGCCCGACTTCAAACTCGAGGCCGACATGAAGGCGAGCCGCCTGTTCGATGTTTTGGATTATCACGACCAGGTGCCGGGCTGGCTCGAACCGGTGGCCGGCAAGATGATGCGCGGTCCCGCCACCATCCGGCAGAAGGTCGAGTTCAACTGGAAGGTGAATTATCAGGGCAAGGAAGAAATCGTTCCGGCCCAGGGCATCTTTGAATATACGATTGTGGTCAAGGATTGAATGCGGTGAACGGTTAATGGTGAACGGTTAACGAGGCGCAGGCAACCTGGTTGCGGGTTTGGGATTCCGTGGACCGTTGACCGTGAACCGTGCACCGAAATATTATTTATTAGCGGAAACGCCTCTTCTCCAGTTGCCGAAGCCTTCGGGGAAGGTGTTGCGCCAGAAGCCGCGGATGAAGACGAGTCCGACCAGGACCCTGCCGATCAGGAAGCCGGTGGAGAATAAAAACGAATATGCGGCAATCTGTTCCTTGCTGCCGCAATGGCCGATCTCGTAAAGGAACAGGATCGCCAGCGCCTGCGGCCCGCCGAACCCGCCGACATTGATCGGCTGGTAATAGCTGTAAAAAATAATCGGCAGCGCGACCACCGCGAGCGGCAGCGGGACAACGATGTCCAGCGATCTCAGCGTCGCGTAGTTGCAGACCAGCGCGCCAACCACGATCAGCATCCTCACCGCATAGACATATAGATAATGATACCAGCGGGCGATGCTGAAGGTGCGGAGCAGTTGCGTGGCCCCGGCCGCGATCTTGAACAACAGCCCGCGCGTGCCGCGATGAGCCGCGTCCAGGTTGCGCGAGCGCTCGACCCAGGCCGCGATCTTGGGCTGGAGCGGGGTGTGCCAGAAGATGATGTTCCCGAAATACACCGCCCAGAAAATAATGACCACCGCCAGCCACCAGAGATTGATCTGGGGCACCAGCCCGGTCTGCAGATTGAAAACCACCCCGACGGTCAGCGCGGTCATCTGCGCCGCCACATCGCTGATCATGGTCCAGACCGAGGCGCTCACCGCGTGCGTGGGCGACACCCCCTTGCGCCGCCAGAGATAGAGCGGGAACAGGATTTCCGCGAACGGCGCGAAGATCACCTGAACCGTCATCGGCGCGATCCGCAGTTCCAATTTTTCGCGCGTGCTCAGCTGAGCGCAGAACCAGGAATAGCTCTGGCCGAAAGTGAAGGCGTCCACCAGCCCGCACAGGATCGAGAACCCGGCGATGAACGGGATGAACCAAATCAGCCGCGCCGTGGCCATGATCTCGAACATCTTGCGGAAGTCAACATTGTAATAGAGCCAGACAAAAATCGCGATGCTGATCACCCACGGGACCAACTGGTTCACGATCCCCGGACTCTTGATCTGCTCCCCCGCGCCGGTTTCAGTTCCTGGTTTTGGTTCGGTCATCTTTTCGCCGAAACTAATTCTGCGGCAGTTCTCTCCGATTATCAAACCTTCCGGTTTGCCGTTAGCCAACCGTCAAAAGTTTTGGTATATATGAAGCCGATGAAAGGGGTGTGTCATGGCTGAAAACAAGGTGGAGATGGTTTTCGCGCTGGAGGATTCGAAGGATTATTTTGCCATCCCGTATCCGAACGACCTGCGCCGCGATCCGGACGGCCGGGTGAACCGCGCGAAATTTCCGGTGCCCTGGTATCACCCGCTGGCGCTTTATTACCGCAAGATCTCGCACAAGATGGACGGGTTCAGCATCTCCGAGTCCGCGTTCCTGCGCTTCACCGGCAAGATCGCTGCAACCCTGCCCGGACCCGAAGATTCCATCAAGCCCGCCTCCCCGATCTTCCTCGTCAACATTGACCGGGCCTCGCCCGGGTTCGGGGAACATATTCCAGTCTTCTGCTATTTCCATACCCACAAATCCGGCCCGCTTCAAAACCTGCTCGCGGTCTGCCCCTATCCAGGATTTGTGCTGCGTGAAAAAACTCGGCACGCGGTGGTGGTCATGCGGGGTCTGGACCCCAACTTGGTTCAGTCCAAAGTGCTCGAAGACCTGCTGGCCGGAAAAAATCCGGGCGGAAGCTTCGGCGCCAGGGCCGTCGAAATTTTTGAGCCTCTGCTTCAATTCCTGAAAGAAAAAAATATTTCCGCAAATGAAATTGCAGCCGCCACGGTCTATACCACGGGCGAGCCCACTCGGCCGCTGCAACAGATCATGAAGTTCGTGGAATCCCATCCGGTGCTAAAGATTGACGAGCCGCTCACGCTCTATGCCGAGCATCCGGGTTTTTACGCGCTCCAGTCCAGCTACATTGCGCCGCAGTTCCAGACCGGGACCGGCTCTCAACTCGTGACCGGCGGGAAAATTCTCTTTGACAAAGACAACCTGCCGATTGTTCAGCGCCAGGAAAAAATTCCGATCAAGGTGGTGGTTCCGAAAGGGAAAATGCCGGCCAAAGGTTTCCCCTGCGTGATCTATCTGCACGGCGGCGGCAACACCTCCATCGAATATCTGGACCACCACATCCTTAGTCAGGACAACCAGTTCCAGCCCGGCGCGGGCCCGGCCCGGACCTTCGCGGGCATGGGCATCGGCGGCGTGGGCATGGGCCTGGTCAAGAACCCGGAGCGCTACGGCAAGATGGGCAAGAGCGGCCGGACCGCGGAAATCCCGTTCTACAATTTCTGGCGCGGCGAAGTTTTGGTCACGAACCACTGGCAATGCGTGTCCGATTGCGCGTTCCTGCTCCGGCTCATGCGCGAACTTGTGGTTGATCCTGCTCTTTGTCCCAAGACGGACGCTTCCGCGTCCCCGGACGGCAAAATCCGGTTTGACCCGCGCTTCTTTTTCGCGATGGGCTTTTCGCTCGGCGGCACCGTGCTTGGGAGTTGGGCCGGAGTCGAGCCCGGCATCATTGCCACCATCCCGTGCGGGGCCTCGGGCCACTGGGGCATGCTGATCCGGAATTTCACCGCGGTTCCGAACAAGCCGTTTTTCTTCGCCTGGCTCACCGGCGGCAGGCCGAGCGAGGAGATGGACTCGCGCTGGCCGGTCATGAGCCTGCTCCAGGCCGTGCTCGAACCCTGCGACACCATCACCTTCGGCCCGCTGGTCTATAAGCGGCCGCTAGCCGGAGCGCCCGCGAAAAATATTTACCTCGCCGTGGGCCAGAACGATTTCTACACCAAGGCCTTCACCCAGAACGCGGTCGCAACCTCTCTCTTCCTGCCCCTGGCCGGAAAGGTGGTCGAACCGTCAATCCTGCTCAACCAGAAACTGCTCGGGTTCGACAAGCCTCTTGATTTCCCGGTCTCGCAGAATGTCCAATCGGAGGACGGACGCAAAGTCACCGCGGCGGTCCTGCAATATGAAGCCGATTCCTGGACCCACGAGGGCCACAATGTGAACCACAACCTGCCCGAAACCAAATACCAGCATGGCTGGTTCCTCCGCACCCTCATTGACTCCGGCGTCGCCATCATCCCGGAGCCGCTGCCCGAGGGCTCGCCATTAAAGACAAAGTAAGACGGTTGTAAATCTACGGCAATTTCCAATCGGATCTGGACTTGGGGGCTTGGAACGCGAAAGCGCCCTGGCGGCAATGACCGGCGGCGATTTCTCCATCAAGAACCTTATCCAGTCGGCGCTCGAAGCGAAATGAATTCAGAACCAAAATTGTTTTAGATATATTTGCTTGCTGCCGCCCCGAAGGATATGATGGTAAGGGGAGGACCGAAGAACCGGATGGCCAAAAAAGATTTTAAGAGAGCTCTCCTTTTAAGGTGCACAGCAATCCCGGTCTTTTACCTCGCAACCATGTCGGCTTCCAACAATATGATTTTTATTAGCATGATTTTTAGCCATGGTGGCTTTGAAGATATTTTCAATGAAATATTTTTGTTAATTTTATGGCCCTTTCTGATGACTTCCGTGGCGTTGTTCACAAGCATTTTGCCGCTGGACTTGGCATTCAGCATTTTTGAACGGAAAAAATCTCGTCCCGGCTTTTTCGCCACACTGCTTTTCCTGATTTTTTGCGCCGGAGCAAATGTCCTGACAAATATCTTTTTTTCAAAGATCGTATCAGACGAATCATTCTGGCGCATAGCATTCATTCCTGCCGGCATGGCAAATTCATATATTACCTGGATGCCGGCTTTGGCGATTGGAACCCTGGCCTATAGATTCCTTACCAGAACTCGCGCCGTTTAGATCTCCCTCTCGGAGATATTTACTTCGACTTGAGCTCGTTTTTTGCTCCTGACACCTTGGCAAAGGCGTCAATGATGGCTTGCATTTCTTTGCGGTCGGCGAGCAGGGCAGCGACCCCTTTTTTGGGCTATGTAACTAATCATTGATAGACATTGACAATTAACTATTAATAGTTACAATAGGGTTATGAAGGAAACGAATATCAAGCGCGTCCAGACCCTGCTTAGGCGGAACCGGATCATTCGCTCTCGGGAGTTGGATCGGGCGGGGATTCAAAGGGTGGTTCTGGCCCGGATGCTGAAGCGGGGGCTGATTAAAAGGGTGGGGCGAGGCTTGTATGTTGCTCCGGATTTTAAGCCGACTGCCCGTCATAGCCTGGCGGAAGCGGGCAAGCGATATCCCCGGGGAGTGATTTGTCTGCTCACGGCGCTCCAATTGCATAACCTCACCACTCAGGCCCCGTTTGAGGTATGGATGGCGGTGGAAAGGAAGGCCTGGCGCCCGGTTGCAGACCGGCCGGCCATGCGCTTCGCGCATTTTGGGGGCAAATCTTACAGCGAAGGGGTTGAATCGTATCGGATTGAAGGGGTCGAGGTTAAGGTCTATAATCCGGCCAAGACCGTGGCTGACTGTTTCAAGTATCGGCACAAGATTGGCCTGGATATTGCGCTGGAGGCGCTCCGGGATTGCCTGGCGCAGCATAAGTGTCCGATTGATGAACTCTGGAAATATGCGAAAATATGCCGAGTTCAGAATGTGATGAGACCTTACTTGGAGGCGCTGGGATGAGCAGAAAAAAGTCATCCAATGTGGCCGCCTCGGTCAAGACCAGGCTCTTTAACCTGAGCATGGAGAAAGGCGAAGACTACCAACTGATCCTGACCAAATTCGCCATTGAGCGGCTGCTGTATCGGCTCTCGGTTTCCGAGCATGCGCGGCAGTTTGTGATTAAAGGGGCCATGCTGTTCGAGGCCTGGACCGAAGAAAAACACCGGCCAACCAAAGACTTGGACCTGCTCGGATATGGAGACGATTCGGAAGCGAGACTCGCAAAGATCTTCCGAGAAATATGTCAAGAAAAAGTGGAATTGGATGGCTTGGAATTTGACGCGGACAGCATCCGCGTGGAGCCGATCCGGGAAGGTCAGGAATACCAGGGGAAACGAATCAAATTCTTCACCCGCCTGGAAAGGACTCGCATAAGAGTCCAGGTGGATATCGGTTTCGGGGATGTGGTTAAGCCCGGGGTGCAAAAGATTGCCTATCCGGTGATGCTCGATGATTTCCCGGTACCCATCATCCGGGCATATCCGAAAGAAGCGATGGTGGCGGAGAAACTGGAAACCCTGGTTCGGAAAGGATTGCTCAATAGCCGGATGAAAGATTTTTATGACCTGCATGCAATGGCGGCCCATTTCGACTTTGAAGGACCCGCCTTGAGGGAAGCGGTGGAAGCGACCTTCCGAAGGCGCAAGACCGGGATCCCTGAAGAAATACCGCCGGCTCTAAGTGATGAGTTCATTGGCGACCGGGATAAACAAAGGCAGTGGAAGGCATTCCTGGGGAGGAACCGCTTGGAAGTGGAAGGCAATGAACTTGCCGAGATGGTAAAACAATTGAGAAAATTTCTGATGCCGGTCTTGGCCGCGATCAGCGGGGCAAGACCCCTTAAGGCGCATTGGAGCGACGGAGCATGGAGAGTCGGTTAGCTATTGCTCAGAAATCTCGGCTTTAATCCCTTGGGATTTTAATAGATGTTTATTTTGCCTTAAGTTCGCCTTTCGCCCCTGACACCTTGGCAAAGGCGTCAACGACGGTCTGCATTTCTTTGCGGTCGGAGAGGAGGACGGGGTGGGGGATGGAGATGCAGGTTGCATGCGCGGCATCGCTGTGAGGCAGGTTGGCCTTGGCGCATCGCTTAAGCGCGGCGATATAGCTCTTGCTGAGGTAATGCCGTTTCTTGGTGAGCGGCCGGAACAAGGGGCTGCGGTGCAGGGGCAGATAGATCCGCTCCGCGGCTCCAGCCAGTTCCGCGGCCAGCGCGGCGCGCACGGTTTCCGTGTCCACTCCCTTCCAATATTTCCGGTCGCAGCGGACCACATAATAATAATAGGCGCGGCGGGTAACTTGGTCCGGCGGCATGATCGGCTCGAAGCCGGGGATGCCGGACAACTCGTCATCCAGGAATTTGGCGTTGTCTTCCCGCTTGAGCGTCTGTTCCTCCAGCCGCCCGAGGCGATCCAACAGGATCGCGGACTGGAACTCGGTCAGACTGTAATTTCCGCCCATGATCTCGCCGGACCATTCGATCTCGAGCTTGCCCGGCGCGGGCTGGTCAATGTATTTGCGGCTGTTGGACTTTAACTGCTCGATCCGGCTCTTGAGTTCGAGGCTGTTGGTCACGGTGACTCCGCCCTCGCCCGCGGCCAGGAGCTTGGTGTGCTGGGTGCTGAAGCAACCGATCGCGCCGAAAATGCCGGCGCTTTTTCCGCGCCACTTGGCGCCATGCACATGCGAGCAGTCCTCGATCAGATGTATCTTGTGGCGGCGGCAGATGTCTAATAGCGCGTCAACATCAGCCATGCTCCCGTATAAATGCACCGCGATCACGGCACGGGTCTTTTTGGTGATGGCAGCCTCGACCGCTTCCGGCGAGATGCAGAGCGTGGCCGGGTCGCAATCCGCGAACACCGGCACCGCGTTTATGTCCACCACCGCGACCGGGTCCGCGCACCAGGTCAGGGCCGGGAGGATCACTTCATCATAGGCGCCGATCCCAAGGGCTTCCATGGCGAGTTCGAGCGAAGCCGAGCCGCTGGTTACGGGCACGCAATATTTGGCGCCGAGGAACTCGGCAAAGGCTTTGCCAAAGGCCTTTTCCCGGAGCGGCGACTTGGAAGAATAGTTCGAGCTGATCGCCCAGCGGCCGCTCTTGAAAACCTTCTCGACCGCGGCGAGGGTGGACTTTTCCCATTGCGGCCATTTCGGCCAGCTTCCGCTTTTCACCGGGCTCCCGCCATGGATCGCCAATTTGCTCATGACTACCTCCAACCGCTTGAATCCAACGGATTTGATTCTAGACAAATTCCAGGCCTTATCAACCACGGACTTCGTTGCGGCCACGCCCGGCTTCTGCTATAAATTAGCCAAATATTTCGAGAGGTTTTGCATGAAGAGACTATGGCTCATTTTGGTTTTGGTGCTCGTCTGCGGCGCGGCCCGCGCCAAAGTCGAGATGGTTTTTTCGCTCCAGCCGGCCGCGGATTATTTCGCCATCCCGTATCCGAGCGATTTGCACCGCTATCCGGACGGGAGGGTGGACCGCGCGAATTTCCCCATGCCCGTGGGCAACGCGCTGACCATGCACTACCGCAAGGTGGCGGACAAGGCGGACGGGTTCGGCCTGAGCGAGTCCGCGTTCATCAGGTTCAGCGGGAAGCTTGAAGCTTCACGCTTGCCGCCGGTCGAGGCGACCATCAAACCCGATTCGCCGATTGTTCTGGTCAACATTGACCGGGCCTCGCCCGGGTTCGGGGAACATATTCCAGTCTCCTGTTATTTTCATGTCCACAAATCCGGCCCGCTCAAGAATTTGCTTGCGGTTTCTCCCTATCCCGGATTTGTCTTGCGCGAAAAAACCACTTACGCCGTGATCGTGATGCGGGGTCTGGACCCTAACCTGGCTCAGCCCAAAGTTCTCGAAGAGCTGCTTGCCGGCAAAAATCCGGGCGGGAGCTTCGGCGCCAAAGCGGTCCAGATTTATGAGCCGCTCGTTCGGTTTCTCAAGGAGAAAGACATCGGGAGCGACCAAGTCGCCGCGGCCACGGTTTTCACAACAGGCGATCCGACCGCGGGTCTGCGCAAGCTGATGGATTATGTCCATGCGCTCCCGGCCGGCGCGCTTGACGAGCCGCTCTTGCCCTATCGCGATGCTCCGACTTATTACGCGTTCAAGTCGGCCTATGTATCGCCGCAGTTCCAGACCGGGCAGGGCTCGCAACTGGTCAGGGGCGGCAAGATTTTCTGGGACCGGGCGGGCAAGCCCATGGTTCAGCGGCAGGAAAAAGTCCCGATCGTGCTGGTGGTCCCCAAGGGCAAGATGCCGGCCAAAGGTTTCCCGCTCGTGATCTATCTGCACGGGGGCGCGGACACCACCGACGAATATTTGGATCACTACATCATGAACCAGGAGCACCAGTTCACCATCGGCGAGGGTCCGGCGCGGACTTTCGCAGCGCAGGGCATCGCGGGCGTGACCATGGCGATCGTGAAGAACCCGGAGCGCTACCGCGGGATCACCTCGAAAGGCCGGCTGGCGGAACTGCCGTTTTATAATTTCATCCGGCCGGAGGTTATGATCGCGAACCATGAGCAGGCGTGCGCGGACGCCTCGGTGCTGCTCGCGCTCATGAAAAATATTTCGATTGATCCGAAACTCTGCCCGGGCACGGACGCGAGCGCGAGCCCGGACGGCCGGATCCATTTTGACCCGTCGCTTTTTTTCAGCATGGGCCTGTCCATGGGCGGCACCATCCTGGGCATCTGGTCGGGAGTGGAGCCGGGTTTTCGCGCGAGCATCCCGGCTGGCGCGTCCGGCCATTGGGGCCTCCTGATGCGCAACTTCACGCAGATCCCGGCCAAGCCGCAATTTTTCGCGTGGTTGACCGGGGCCAAGAGTAGCGAGGAAATGGACTCGCGCTGGCCGGTGATCAGCCTGCTCGAAGCCGCGCTTGAGCCGTGCGACACCATCATTTACGCGCCCCATGTCTTCCAGCGGCCGTTCCCCGGAGTGCCGGCCAAGAATGTCTATATGGCCGTGGGCGATAATGATTATTACACCAAGCCGGTGACGCAGGACGCGATTATCACCGCGCTCGGATTGCCGCTGGCCGGAGCGGCGCTCTGGCCTACGATCTTGGCCAATGAGCGGCTGATGGGTTATGACGCGCCGCTTCAATATCCGGTCGCGGGGAATGCCACATCCGAGCGCGGGGAAAAAGTCACGGCCGCGGCCGTCCAATTCTTCCCCGATCCCATAACCAAAGAAGGCCACTGGATTGACTACAACCTCCCTGAAGCCCGGCACCAGTATGGCTGTTTCCTCCGGACCCTCATTGACACCGGGACCGCAACCATTGTGGCGCCGGCACCCGAAGGCTCGCCCTGCCGGTGACGGATATTTTCCGGACTTATTCTTGAATGACCAGGCTCCGAGCATTTTGGCGATAGACGCGCAGGACCTGGAGCGAGGGGTCAAAGGTGTAGCCGGGACCGGAGGCGCCCGATTTGAGCAAAGGCATTGCCTTCCCTTCCGCCAACACTTTTGACGGGGCAAAAGTCAGGCGCAGGATTTCCGTTCCCTCGGGATCAAAAGCGTGATAGCCGATCCGGCCGGGCGAATAGGAAATTTGGTTCACGATGCTGGACGAGAAAAGCAAATGGTCCTGATCGGAAGGGGCCATTTGCGGGAGCGCGGCCATGCCGTCAATAAAATGGGGCACATAATCAAAATAACCGTCCGAGAACCAGACATCCTGATCCACAATACTGAACACCACAATGCCGTCCTCTTGCGCAAGGTAGGTGGCCAAGGCAAAGGCGCGGAGCGCTTCTTCTTTATATTTCGCGTCGCCGCTGAGCGCATACCACATGGCATTCAAGGACGCGTAACGGGAGGTATGGCTGGAGGCGATCTGCATGCAGAAGCGCTGTTCGCGGATGGCGGTGGCGCCCAGCCATTTAGCGCGGTCATCGCCCAGGGTTTTTTTAATCCAGGCCAATAACGCGGGCACATCGGTTTTCCATTCCGGGTCGGTTTCCGGATGGCGCATGAGGTATCGGGCGACTTCTCCGGGAGTATATTGGTCGCGGTTCCAATCCAGCGGGTCCCGGATCACATCCTCGAAGTATCCCTTCCAGCGGTGGTTTTTCATCGGGTATTTCATCAGCCATTCCCAGGCTTGTTTTCTTGCCCGCGAATATTTGCCGTCTCGATCCAGACCCAGCTTGATCGTCTCGTCAAACAGCGCCACCGGCCATAACACCTCGCTGGTGTATTGTTCGAGGATTTTGCCGGTCCGAGCGTTGACCCGGAAGGGCCAGGGCGAATGAAGCTCGTCGCCGGGCCGGATTTTTTCTGAAAGCACATCCGCACAATGCACCGCCTGGTCCAGGTATTTTTTCTCGCCGGTCAACTTGTAAAAGCGGACATAGCCGACCGCGGCCTGTCCGATTTTGTCCGGCTCGATCCCGTCCAGCTTTTCCTTGGACCCGCCCCGGTAATGGCCGGAATTGTCCGCGCTGGCATAAGGGACCCGGGGCCAGAGATAATCCGCGGGGGTGGACTCCGCGATCAAATGGTCCAGCGGATGCCGCGCCAACTCGAGCCATTTTTTCTCGCCGGTGTAAGGATAATAGCGGGTCACAGTCTCGACCATCATGCCGTAAAGTCCGGCCGGATTATGCGGCCACGCATCCGGCTCCATATTTTTCCACCGGAAGTCGCAATACATCTCATACCAGGGCAGACCGGTCTCGGCATCGCGCGGGCAATTTTCAATGAAGCCCATGGCCAGACCGATCACATGGTCATAATCGGTCCAAGGCAAGAGTTTTCCCTGCGCATCCAGGACCGGCTGATGAAAGGGGATATCCTCGTGAAACTTGGGCGGCGCGATCAGCCTCCAGAAAAGCTCATCCGCTTGAGCCTGGATGCTCATAAAAAGCATTACGGAAAAAACGACGGCGAATCTTTTCAGATTCATGGCTTAAAGCCCTCCTTGGTTTTGACGGAGCAGTCCTGGCAGATGACTGTCAGGTTGCGCTGGATTTGGGAATGCTTGATGCAGAATTCCTTGCCGCAAATGGAGCATCGGTAATGGGCGCGGGCCTTTTCGGCCACGGTGGAGCGGAGGGACTCGGCGAACTGTCGGAGGCCGGTGATGGCGGAATTGATTTCTTTGGAGCCTTGCTCGATCTGCTTGGCCACGGCGGAGATTTCGGTGACGGAGCGGGCGAGTTGTTCGGAGGAATAGGACTGGGCTGAGGTGGACTGGGTGATGTCCTTGGCCGAGACCAGGGTTGACTCGGCAAAGGCGGATATGGTTTTCAAAGCGATCAGGGCTTCTTCCACCGTCCTGCCTCCGGCATGCACTTTGTCGCGGCCGGCCCGGGTGACATCGGCGCTGTCAATGGTGGCCTGCTGGATGATCGAGACCAGGTCCTTGATCTGCTTCATGGCCTCGGCGCTCCGCAGCGCCTGCGGGCACGGGACGCATTTTTTTATCAGAATATCCACCGGTTGGTAAATGTCAAGTAGGCGGAAACCCTTGCCGACCCCCAGTTTTTCGTGGACGTCGGCGAACTCAAGCGACTTTCCTGTGCTGAGCCTGCCGAAGCAAGTCGCGATTCGTGCTGCAGACACTCTTGCTTGCGTTCAACTTAGTGCGCGTTTCTGAATGTGCGAGCGCCTTCAGGCGCGATACCTTAAGATTCAATCACTTGCGCTCCCCGAACTCAGCATACTCCTTCCCCGTAAAACGCCTTGTTGTCAAAAAGCAAAAAAAATATTTTTTTGCTCCTGCTGGACCCCTGATGATCGTGTGATGTTGAGCATGGGTTAATCAAAGTCGCTGGTAAGCATAGAGGAAAGCTGCAAGAGGAATG
>CAIUDS010000401.1 GCA_903897985.1 uncultured delta proteobacterium | reverse complement strand
TGTTCACCCCCAAGGGCGAGCTCAAGGTCTTTCCCAAAAACGCCACCCCCATGATTTCGCCTATGCCATTCATACCGAGTTGGGCAACCATTGCGCCGGCGCCCGGGTCAACAGCCGGATCGTGCCGCTGTCTTATACCCTCGAGAGCGGGGATGTGGTGGAGATCATTCCCAGCAAGGAAACCCACCCGGTCAAGGCCTGGCTGGACCTCGCGGTCACCCCCCGCGCCCGCACCAAAATTCAGCATTACCTCAACACCCAGGAAGTGAAAAAAAGTTCGGAACTGGGCCGCGAGATCCTGGAAACCGAACTGCTCAAGTTTGACCTCCGTCTGAGCGACCTGGTCAAGTCCCGCCAACTCGACGCGATCGCCAAAAAGTTCAACTTCTCCGACCATAAAAAGCTGCTCGAGGCCATCGGCTTCGGAAAGTTTTCCTTCCGCAAGGTCATCGCCCAGTTGGTGGCGCGGGACGAGATGAGAAGGATGAGCCCGGGACCCCGGGCCGGAGCGGGCGGCAAGACCACAGCCCGGGCCGCGAAAAGGGCCAAGGCCACGGCCGCGGGGCAAAAGCCGCGCGGGATCGTAATCAAGAGTGTAAAGGAACCATTGATCGAATTCGGAAGCTGTTGCCAGCCGCTGCCGGGCGAGGAAATCGTGGCGCTGATGACCCCGGAATCGGGACTGCTGGTGCACCGGGCGGATTGCCCCAAAGCGCTCGCGCTGGAGCCGGAAAAAATCATCGCGGCCTCCTGGTCGCCCCGGCTCCGGGGCAAGTTCACCGCCACCATCGAGGTGGTGAGCACGGACGAGAAAGGTCTGCTCTCCGAAATGAGCGGCGCCATCAGCCAGCTCGGGATCAACATCTCCAAAGCCCTGGTCCGAACCCTCGAGAGCCACAAGGCGGTGGCCACCTTTGAAGTCGAACTGAAAAATGTCTCGGAACTGAACCGCGTGATCAGCCGGCTCTCAAGGATCAAGAATGTGATCAGCGTGGAAAAATTCTCGCGCGGCGCCTAGCAGGCTGTTGAAAATCTCGTATGGCCACGGTCATTCCCGCGAAAGCGGGAATCCAGGATATTGACAATACTGGATTTCCGGTCAAGCCGGAAATGACAGAAATGGGCGCGGGAGACATTTTCACCACCCTGCTAGAATGGCAAATTGTAAAGGGTAAAAATGCTTTTGAGCAGGCTTTGAGCCTATAACGCTGCCCCGTCCGCAATACCAATCAGCAGTAAAAATTGCCGGGAATTTTAACCTTTACAATTTACCCTTTACAATTCTAAGCCGCTTTCTCGACCTTGCCGCTTCTCAGGCAGCGGGTGCAGATCAGGATGCGCTGGTTGCCGCGCGGGCTCTTGACCCGGACCTGCTGGAGGTTGGGACGGAACCGGCGATGGGTCTTGTGGTGGGAATGGCTGATGTTATGCCCGAACCGAACGCCCTTGCCGCAGATTGAACATTTATAACTCATTCCAACTCTCCTTTTCGCAACTTTCTATCTGAGCTTTGAGCTCTGAACTCTGAAATCTCTCATGGTAGGAACGGTGGGATTTGAACCCACAACCCCTGCCGCGTCAGGGCAGTGCTCTCCCATTGAGCTACGTTCCTAAGGCCCCCGCACTCGAACGATATTAGATATTTAGCCCCAAAAGTCAAGCTGAAGGACGAACTCCTTGGGGCCCTCGATAAAATATTTGCCGGGTTCCAGCGTATTTCAATAAACTATTTATATTGTCCGGACTCAGACCATGTGCTAATATCGTATGAACAAAGTCAGGGAGATTGGGAAATGAAGAAGTTTTCGCTTTTGTTCGCCTCCGTGATCTTGGGCCTCGCGCTGTCCACCTGTTTAAATTTAAAAAAAACCGACCAAGCCTGGGACGCCCCGCCCTATTTTGCGCTCGAGCGCTCGACCCAGGTGGAGGGGACGAAGATCGTTTATCTGGAATGCGGGCTGGACAATCCCGAGGCCATTGTCTTCATCCACGGACTTTCCGGCAATGTCCTGAACTGGTGGGACCAGTTCGAGGACTTCCGCGACGACTACCATGTCTTGATGGCCGACCTGCCCGGACATGGCAAAAGCGACAAGCCCGAAAATTTCGACTACTCGGTGCCCAGCTTCGCCAAGGTCATCATCGGAGTGATGGACCAGGCCGGGATTCAGAAGGCCGTCATCGTGGGCAACTCGCTCGGAGGCGCCATTGCCGGATACATCGCCATAAATTACCCCGAGCGCGTGGAAAAACTGGTCCTCAGCGACTCCGCCGGCATCAAGATCAGCTCCGCGCTCAAGGCCGTCGCTCCGGTCGCAACCCCGGACCTGATCCGGCTCTCCGGCGTCACCAGCGAGCGGCAGTATCCCGGGACCGATGAAAAAAGCCGCGTGCGCGCCGATTTTTCGGCGTCCTACCGCAACACCTCCGAGGAACTCCCATATCTCAAGGCCATTGACAAGTCCCTGGCCGCCATCGCCCGTTTCGACTTCACCGACGATTTGGCCAAAATTTCGGCCCCCACCCTCATCATCTGGGGCAATGACGACAAGACCGTGCCCTTCAAAGTCCACCAGACCTTCGTGAAAAATATCCCCGACAATAAATTATATGTGGTGGACAAGGGCGGACATACGCCCAACATGACCACGCCCAAGGAATTCAACTGCGCGCTCGAAAAATTCCTCAAGAACGAAGACCTCGAGCCGTGCCATAAGATTATCGCGGAGGTGGCCAAAAAGTGATGAATACCCGAGCGAAATTTTTATCCGCGTTCCTGATCGGAGCCGCGATCCTGGCCATCTCGGCCCGGCCCCAGTTCAACCCGGCGCCCTATTATGCGCCCGAGAAAAGCATCACGGTCCAAGGCATCAACACCGTTTATCTGGACTCGGGCTCCGGTCAGGCCCTGCTGCTCATCCATGGCTTCTCCGGCAACGCCTATAACTGGATCGAGGTGTTCGGCCCGCTCGCAAAGGACTTCCGCGTGATCGTGGTGGACCTGCCCGGCTACGGCAAGAGCGGATGCCCGGCCAAGAATCAGAAAGCCACAATGATCTGGTACGCGGATTTCCTCGCCGAGTTCATGGACAAGATCGGCGCGCCGCAAGCCGTGGTGGTCGGCAACTCCATGGGCGGCTCCATCGCGGCCTTCCTCGCCGTCCGCCATCCCGAAAAAGTAACCAAGCTCGTGCTCGAAGACGCCGCCGGACTCAAAGGCGGAAAGCTCGAACTCCTGAAAAACCTCGGAACCATCACCGCGCCGGCCGCGCTCATCCCGGTCTTGCATGTGGTGTTCCCGGTCACCGAGGAATCGCAAGCCAAAGCTCCGCCGAGCGAGCGCAAGCGCGTCGAACTCGCCGAACTCCGCTATGCCTCAGACCTCCGCCTCTGTTCCTCCATTGCCATGCGCCAGTCCGCCATCAGCCTCGGGACCGATTACACCGAGCCCGTGCTCAATCAGATCAAGGCACCCACCCTGATCATCTGGGGCAGCAACGACGACCTGCTCCCGGTCGCAACCGCGGAACAGTTCCACCAAAAAATCCCCGGCTCCCAAGTCCAGATCATCGAGGGCGGAGTCCACACCCCTATGCAATGGAAGCCGGAGGACTTTGTGAAGGTTTTGAAGGATTTTGCCGCGAACAATCCAAAATAGGTGCAAAACCGCTTAGAAAGGCAACATCGAGGGTCTCGGGAAATACGAATCGGTGTTGGGATCCAGACAGGAATCGTAAAGATTTTTGTCAATAATTCTCCAATTGGTTTCTCTGATCCCGATCGGCTTTTTGAGCTCGGGGTTGCAGGGAAAAGCGCACTCGATGAAAAAGGTTACTCCCAATTCTCTGCCGATGGCAAAAACTTCATGAACCGCTTCCCTCAAATCAGAGTCCTGTGAGGTTCCCCCCATTGGTTGGACAACTTTTTGCCCGATTTATGTTAGATCCTTCGCATGCGAAGGAATTGTTGTTTGAGGCACGCCCCAGAAGATCACCTGAAAGGAACGACCCC
>CAIUDS010000400.1 GCA_903897985.1 uncultured delta proteobacterium | reverse complement strand
CTTGCCATTCGTAGCTCAAGAATTTGCGAAGTAAATTCGCAGAGCGAAGAATGGTGGGCCACCCGGGACTCGAACCCAGAGCCCGCTGATTAAGAGAAATACGTCCTTTCTGCTTAACCAGCTGTTCTTAAAAGGCTTTTTGTGTGGCTGAACCATAGCTTCTACCCCATTTCTACCGTCGGTTTATTTTCTTGGCGGCGCCTCAAACAACAATTCCTTCGCCTGCGAAGGATCTAACATAAATCGGGCAAAAAGTTGTCCAACCAATGGGGGGAAGCTCAATCCCGCGCTCCACCTTCCAGTACCGCTGGTCCAAGCTCAAGCCGGACCCCGACCCCGGGAGCGAGTGAGATTTTTTCGGGAAAAATATTTTTTGCGCGGGTTGGCTATTGACAAGCAAACCGCTTCCAATATATTATTTGATAAATTAGGGAAGAACCGACCAAAGAGATGAACGCGAGAGAAAGGTTTTTAGGGGCCTGCAAGAACCAGCCGGTGGACCGGCCGCCGGTTTGGATCATGCGCCAGGCCGGGCGCACGCTCCCGGAATATCTGGCCCTCCGCGAGAAGCATTCCTTCTGGGAAATCTGCACCACCCCCGAACTGGCCGCCCAGGTGTCGCTCCAGCCGGTCAAGCGCTTCCAAATGGACGCCGCCATTATTTTCAGCGACATCCTGGTGGTGCCCGCGGCCATGGGCCTCAATGTCCAGTTCTCGCCCGAGATCTCGCTCTCGCCGCTGATTAAAAACAAGGACGACCTCGCCAAACTCAAGCGGCCCGAGGTCCACTCCGCGCTCGGCTATGTCGAGCAGATCATCAAGGATGTGAACACCGAGGTGAAGGGCGCCACCGCGGTGCTCGGGTTTTCCGGCGCGCCCTACACGCTCGCCAGCTACATGATCGAGGGCGGCCGGGTCAAGAATTTTCTCAAGACCAAGGCCATGCTCTTCTCCGAGCCGGCCCTGTTCAAGGACCTGATGAAGATAATCACCGAGGTGGTCGGAGACTACCTCGAAATGCAGATCGAGGCCAAGGCCACCGCCATCCAGCTCTTCGACTCCTGGGCCGGCGAACTCGCGCCCGAGGATTTTGAAAATATGGTCCTGCCCTTCCTGGTCTCGATCCTGGAGCGGCTCAAGCCCAAGGGCGTGCCCATCATCTATTACATCAACGGCATCGGCGACCTGCTCGAACCCGCCCAGAAAACCGGCGCCGACGCCCTCAGCATTGACTGGCGCATCCGGCTCTCCGAGGTCCGCAAGCGGCTCGGCCCGGACCAGGTGGTGCAGGGCAACCTCGATCCCAGCATGCTCCTGGCCCCGAAGGAACTGATCAAGCAGCGCGTGTTCGAGATGCTCGCCCAGACCGGGGGCAAGGGCCATATCGTCAACCTCGGCCACGGCCTGCTCGCCGAATCCCCGCTCGAAAACATCGAGACCTTTGTCACCGCGGTCCGGGAATGGGCGGAAAAAAATGGACCCCAAAAGTAAGCGGCTCAGCCCCGACACTGTCCCTTCCCGCCTCCTTAAAAAATATTACAAAAGCGGGCCCCGCTATACCAGCTACCCCACCGCGCCGCAATTCAAGTCCGAGTTTGACCGCGAAGCCGTGCTCGCCGAATGGCGCAAGACCAACCTGCCTCAGGGCAAGGGCCTTTCCCTTTACATCCACATCCCCTTCTGCGGGAAGCGATGCCTCTACTGCGGGTGCTACACCGAGACCGGGCACAAAAAGGACACGGTGAAAAATTATCTCGAGGCCTTGCAAATCGAAGTGGACCGCACCCTCGGGGTCATTGACCCGAAACGCAGCCTCGAACAACTTGCCCTGGGCGGCGGCACGCCCACTTTCCTTCAACCCGAGTTCATGGCCGAACTGGTGAACGGCCTGAAAAAAAGCTTCAACTTCTCGTCCGCGGCCGAGCGCTCGCTCGAGATAGACCCGCGCTCGGTCAATAACGATTACCTCGACGCGCTGATCGAACTCGGGTTCAACCGCTTCAGCTTCGGCGTGCAGGACCTGGATCCGAATGTGCAAAAGAATGTGGGCCGGGTGCAGCCGGAGGAAAAAATCGTGGCGCTGCTCGAACATCTGCGCAAGCGCGGCCAAAACGCCATCAACATTGACCTGATCTACGGCCTGCCCGGCCAGACCCTCGAATCCTACGCCGTCACCATTGACAAGGTGATCAAAATCCGGCCCTCGCGCGTGGCCCTGTTCGGGTATGCCCATGTGCCCTGGGTCAGCCCGCACCAGCAGGCGCTTGAGCAATACTCCATCCCGACCCCGGAGGAACGCATGGCCCTGTTCGGACTGGCTTACAATAAATTTTTGGACCGCGGTTACGCGCATGTCGGGATGGACCACTTCGCGCTCCCGGACGACGAACTGATCAAGGCGCTCAAAAGCCGGACCCTCACCCGCAACTTCATGGGCTACACCACCCGCCGCGGACTCGACCTGATCGGAATCGGCGCGTCCTCCATCTCCTCCGTCGGCGCCACCTATGCCCAGAATGTGAAAGATGTCGCCAAATATCTCGAGCAGGCCGGGACCGACACCTGGGTCAAGGCGCTCATCCTCACCAGCGAAGACCTGCTCCGGCGCGAACTCATCCTCGATTTGTTCTGCAATTTCTACCTCGACCTCTCCGCGCTCGAGCAAAAATTCGGGATCGGCTTTGCCGAACACTTCGCCCCGGAACTGGAAAAGCTGAAGGAGATGCAGCAGGACGGCCTGATCGAGATCGCGCCCGACCACCTCCGGGTGACCGACCTGGGCCGCTTCTTCATCCGCAACATCTGCATGACCTTTGACCAGTACCTGGAGGCCGACTCCCAGGCGCGTTACTCCAAAACCCTTTAGCAAAATATTTTATTAACCAAAAGGACACGAAGAATAAAACAATAATTCCATGAAAAAAAATATAGCCAATAATAAATTCTCTGTGTTCTCTGTGGTGAAAAAATATGAATGAAATTGAACGCGGTCTGGGCGTTTTGCTGATCAACATGGGCGGTCCGTCGAGCCTGGACCAGGTGCAGCCCTATCTTTACGAACTCTTCTCCGACCCGGACATTATCCAGCTCCCACTCGGGTTTATTATCCAGAAACCGTTCGCCAAAATCATTTCCTCCCGGCGCGCCGAGCAGTCCAAAGCGAGATACGCGGCGATCGGCGGCAAGTCGCCGCTGGTCGAGGAAACCCGCAAACAGGCGCTGGGCCTCGAGAAAATCCTTGGGGTCTCGGTCGGCTTCTCCATGCGCTATCTGGGTCCCCGCGCCGGCGAAGTCGTCAAAAACCTGGCCGGCAGAGGCGTGAGCAAATTGATCGTGATCCCGCTCTTCCCGCAATATTCGATCGCGACCTCCGGCTCGGCCATCGCGGACTTCAAGGCCCAAAACACATACCTGCCTTATGTACTCGTGAATTACCATTACGACTGCGAAGGTTATATCCGGGCGCTGGCCGAGCGCTTTGCGGAGGCCGCGGGCGCAATGGACTCCTCGCTCAAGACCCACCTCCTGTTCGCCGCCCACAGCCTCCCGGAAAAATATTCGCGCAGGGGCGATCCCTATGTCGAGCAAACGAAAAAAACCGTCGAGCTTTTATACGCGGGTTTGAAAACCAACTTGAGTTATTCGCTCGGTTTCCAGAGCCGGCTCGGCCCGGTCAAGTGGCACGGGCCGTCACTGGACGAGGAGTTATCGCGGGCGAGGACCAGCGGGGTGGAGCAACTGATCGTGCAGCCGGTGAGTTTTGTTTCCGAGAACCTGGAAACCCGGTATGACCTGGACATGGAGTTCCGGGAAAAAAGCCTCGCCGCCGGGATCAAGAATTTCATCCGGGTCCAGTGCCCGGACGACTCGGAAATCTATTTGAACGCGCTCGCCGCGCTCGCGCAAAGGGCCGCGCTGGAGAATAAATGGGAGGACCGCAGTGCCTGAGGTGATCGTGATCGGGGGCGGACCGTCCGGCTTGACCGCGGCCTTCAAGCTCCGGCAGAAAAATATTGACGCGCTGGTCCTCGAAGAGCAGCCCGCGGCCGGCGGGAACATCAAGACCCTCGAACACCAGGGCTACCTGCTCGAGACCGGGCCCCACACCTTCATGGGCTCGAACGAATTCGTCTATCGGCTCCTGGGCGAGTTGAAACTGGAAAACGAATTGCTCGCGGCCTCCCCGCTCGCGGAAAACCGCTACATCTTCCGCGACGGCAAACTGCACCCGCTTCCGAACAGTTTCCTCCATTTCCTCTCGACACCGCTGCTCAGCGCCAAGTCCAAGCTCCGGCTCATGCTCGAACCGCTGATCCCGAACGGGGCGAAGCCGCTCGACACCGCCTGGGAATTTTTCACGCGCCGCTTCGGGGTCGAGGCCGCGACTTATATCATGGGTCCGTTTGTCTCGGGCATTTACGCGGGCGATGTGAAAATGCTGGGAGCGCGCGCGTCGTTCCCGAAATTCTATAACTTCGAGGCCGAGTCCGGCTCGATGATCATCGGCGCGGCCAAATTCATGCTCGCGAAAAAGCGGCGGCTGAAGCAGGAAGGCATCACCTTGCCCAAGGGGCTATTGAGTTTCCGGCGCGGGCTGGGGGCCCTCACCGGGCGGCTGGCGGAGGAACTCGCAGACCGGCTGGAGTTGTCCGCGCCGGTGGAATCAATTGTTAGGGATAATACAAAATTCCGGGTACGCGCGAAAGGCCGCGAATGGGAGGCGAAGGCGCTGGTGCTGGCCTGTCCGCCGCCCCGGGCTTCGGCCCTGTTCGCGGGGCTTTTGCCCGAGGCCAAGGGTCCGCTCGACTCGATCCCGATGGCACCGGTGGCGCTCATGCACTGGAGCCAGAAAGGGACGGACTTTCCGGCCGGGTTCGGGTTCCTCATGCCCCGACTCTACAACCTGCGCGTGCTCGGCACCCTGTTCCCCTCCCAGCTTTTCCCGAACCGCGCGCCCGCGGACTCCACCCTGTTCGCCTCGTTCTACGGCGGCATGACCGACCCCGCGGCCGCGACCCTGCCCGATGACCAATTGACGGCTTTGACGCTCAAGGAGCATCAAACTATTTTAGGAAGACAGTTGCCGAAACCAGAAATGGTCAAAATCCTGCGCTACCGGGGCGCGATCCCGCAGCTTTTGCCCGACCATCCCGAAAAGATGGCCGGATTGCGGGAAAGCGTGAACAAGGTTCCGGGCCTGTTCCTCGCCGGAAATTATTTAAGCGGCGTGGGCATGGAGCATGCGGTGATGAACGGCTATCAGGCCGCGGAGGACTGCGCGAAATTTTTATCATGAAAAAAGATAAAATCATCATCGGCACGAGGGGGAGCCTGTTGGCGCTGTGGCAGGCGCATGAGCTGGCGCGGCTGCTCCAAGTCCCGACCGAATTAAAAATCATCAAGACCTCCGGCGACCGGTTCCTCGAAGTCCCGCTCCAGGGCCGGCTGGAAAAAGGGTTCTTCACCAAGGAGATCGAGCACCATCTGCTCACGCGCGAGATTGACCTGGCCGTGCATTCGCTCAAGGACCTGCCTACGGAGGGCGATTCCCAGCTGACCGTGGGCGCGTATCTCAAGCGCGCCGCGGTGAACGACCTGTTGCTGGTGCGGCCGGACGGCCACGACCCAGCGCGGGTTTTCCCGGTGAAGGAAGGCTGCGCCACGGGCGCGACCGCGCTGCGGCGGCAGTCCCTGCTCAAGTTTTACGCGCCGCAGGCTAAAGCGATGATGCTGCGGGGCAATGTGCCGACCCGCGCGCGCAAGGTGAAGGAAGGCGAATTCGGCGCGATCATCATCGCCCGGGCGGGCGTGGAGAGGCTGAAGCTGGATGTGAAAGGCTTGTTCGTTTATGAGTTGAACGCGGAGGTCTGGCTGCCGGCGCCCGGCCAGGGCGCGATCGCGGTCGAGGTCCGCGCGGAAAATAAATACGCGCTCGAACTGCTGGCCAGGATCAACGACCCGGCCACGCGCGACGCGGTATATCTGGAAAGGAAACTGCTGTCCAATTTCGAGGGCGGCTGCCACACGGCGTTCGGCGCTTATGCGCGGCCGGCGGACAACGGCTGGAAAATCATCGTGGGCATGGAGCACAAGGATTTGATCTGGGTCGAGACCACGATTAATTGTTCCTTTGCGGAGTGCGAGAAGCATGGCCCAAAAACTTTGACCGACCTGCAGACGCGGCCGGTCGCGAAGCAAGAGGATATATGCCGGCCGATCGAATTGTGATTTTGACGCGCGAGCATGAGGACAACCTTGCGTTGATCGAAAAACTCCGTCCGGCCGGGCTCGAGCTCTTGGAATATCCCTGTATCGCCACGCGGATTTTGCCTTTCCGCGGGGGCGAGGTGTGCGGGAAACGGCTCGAAGATTTTGCGGTGGTGGCGTTCACGAGCAAGCGGGGCGTGGCCGGGATGGAGCCGGTGTTCGAGCGACTGGGCCGGTCAAATCAAACCCTGGCCGCGGTGGGAGCGGCGACCGCGGCGGCGCTGGAAAAACATGTTGGGCGAAAGG
>CAIUDS010000399.1 GCA_903897985.1 uncultured delta proteobacterium | reverse complement strand
AGTCGCCGGAGGACCTGTTGGTGGACGCGGTCTATGAGGCCCTGGATGACGCCGGGGTGGGGGCGAAGGAAGTGCAGGCCGGCTGGTGCGGGATCCAATACGAGTTCACCGGCGTGAGCGGCGGAACGCCCGCGGAGTTTTTGAAAATGTATGGCATCCCGTTCACGCGCGTGGAAAATTTCTGCGCCTCCGGGATGGACGCCTTCCGCAACGCCTGCCTCGCGGTCGCGAGCGGGGTCTATGATCTGGTGCTGGCATGCGGGGTGGAGAAACTTTCGGACCAGGGCTCTCGCGGTTTGCCCGGCTTGGGCGGCGCGCGGGGGGTGTCGCTGGAAACCCCGCCGGCCCCGTGCATGTTCGCGCTCGCGGCCACGCGCTGCTTCGAGGTGAATAAATGGACCAAGGAGACCCTGGCCAATGTGGCGGTCAAGAACCACGAGCACGGCTCGCACCACCCCAAGGCCCATTTCCGCAAGGCGGTTACAAAAGATGTGGTGCTGAAGGCGCCGATCATCGCCTGGCCGCTGGGCGTGTTCGACTGTTGCGCCATGAGCGACGGCAGCGCGGCTTTGATCATCACCACGCCCGAACGCGCCAAGTCGCTCAAGCACAAGAACGATCATGTAAAGGTTTTGGCCAACGCCATTTCCGTCAATACCATGTTCCCCTGGTTCCATCCCCAATATCAGTTCACCGGGTTCCCCTCCACCCAGCAGGCCGGACAGAAGGCCTACGAGATGGCCGGGATCAAGAACCCCGCGGAGGAGTTGGACCTGGTCGAGTGCCATGACTGTTTCACCATCACCGAGCTCCTTAACATTGAAGACCTCGGACTGTGCGGCCGGGGCCAGGCCGGAGATTTTGTCGCCGCGGGCAATTGCAACTACGGCGGAAAGATCCCGGTCAATGTCTCGGGCGGCTTGAAATGCTTCGGCCACCCGATCGGCGCCACCGGATGCCGCATGCTGGTGGAAATCACCAAGCAGTTGCAGGGCCGGGCGGATGGCTTGCAGGTGAAGGACGCCAAACGCGGCCTCGCGCATAATCTGGGCGGGGCCTTTACCGTGGCCGCGGTGACCATTCTGGGGAGAAACGATACCTGATCCGCGGCTCGATTACATGGTAATGGCAGCAAGGATTTGCCTCCGGAGTCTGGGCCTCGCCTTGGGCCTGACCGCGCTGGCCGCGCATGCCCAGAATCTGAAATACCCCTGGCTTCAGAAATACGATCCTGCTCAAAGCCTCGAAGCGCGGGTGCAGTTGCCGCCGGGTTATGTCCGGACCGAGGTCAGGCCGGGGAGTTTTGCGGACTGGCTTAGACATCTCCCGCTCAAGCCTAACCGGCCGGAGGTTCATCTTTTCGACGGCAAGCCGCGCGGGAACCAGTCGGCGCATTTCGCGGTGATTGACATTGACCTGATCGGCGGAGACCTCCAGCAGTGCGCGGACAGCGTGATCCGGCTGCGCGCCGAGTATCTTTATTCGGTCAAGGACTATAAGGCGATCCATTTCAATTTCACCAGCGGGGACGAGGCGAGGTTTGACCGCTATGCCCAGGGCTACCGGCCGGTGGTGGTCGGGAACTATGTGCGCTGGACCAAACTCGCCGGGCCGGACAATTCCTATCCGAGCTTCAAAAATTATCTGAGCTGGGTGTTTCGGTATGCGGGAAGTTTTTCGCTGGCAAAGGAAATGACTCCGGTGCGGGATTTGAAGGACATGCGGACCGGAGATGTGTTCATCCGGGGCGGTTTCCCCGGACATGCCATCATGGTCGTGGACATGGCCGAGAACCCGAAGACCGGCGATAAAATTTTCCTGCTCGCCCAGGGCTTCATCCCCGCGGTCGAGATGCATGTGCTCAACAATCCCGAAGACCGGAAGCTCAGCCCCTGGTATTCGATCAATTTCCCGGGCGACCTGGTCACGCCCCAATACACCTTTGACCGCTCCGAACTCAAGCGCTTCCCCAAAGCCCAAGCCGAATAAAACCCGGGTCCCGTTTCCTTCTTGATGCGCATGGCCATTTCCGATATATTTAAACCGATGAATCTAAAAAGCATAGCCGCGATCATGTTGCTCGTCCTGCTCGCGGCCTGCGCCTCCGCTCCCAAAAAACCGGCCTGGGTTTCAGGCAAGGCCAAGGCCTTTCCGGATGCGCAATATTTTGCCACGGTGGGCAAAGCGCCCCTGTCCGGCAAACCCGCGGATGCGCAAAGCCAGGCCGACCAGGCCGCAATCTCGCAGATCAAGTCCTTGCTCCAGGCCCAGATCAAATCCAATCTCGCCTCGGAAACCAACTCGGCGCTTGCCGGATTGGGACCGGACCGGATAGAGAAATATGGGCAGCTCATAAAAGAGGAAGTGAACGCGAGTCTGGAACTCGAGAAGATCGGGATCGCCGACCGCTTTTGCGATCAGAAAAATGGGTCTTGTTATGCGCTGGCCATGCTTGACCGGAAAAAGGACGGCGAAATGCTTCTGGCCAAGCTGAACGACCTGGACCTCGAGCTTGCCGACCTGAATGCGCGCGAGCATGAAAGCCTGATCGCCCGGGACCCGCTCGCCGCCCTGGGCTATCTGGTCCGCGCCGAAAAAATACTGGCCCAGGAAATCGGAGTCCGCGCTCAATATTCGGCCATTTCCGCCGCGGCTTTCCCGGCCAAATATTCTTTCGCCGACCTGATCCGGGAGCAGGAGCGGGTCAAGAGCTCGGTAACGATTATGGTGTTCGCCTACACGGACGCGCCGGGAAAAAAATCGGGAAACCTCATTGAGCAGTATCTGATCGAAGGTTTGGACCCGCTCGGGTTCTCCGCGTTCCCGGCCCCGGCCGAGCTGAAAAATAAAGGCGCCTCCCAGATCAAGGCGCTCCTGCTCAGCGGGAAATTGAACCCCACGCCCGCGCCCGTATATGTCCTGCTCGCCAGCTTCTCCACCAAAAAAATCGGCGAGAGCCGGCAGGGCGGCGTCGTTTTTCAGGTTTATCGCACCGGGGGCGAGCTTTATCTCTTTGATGTGAACATCCGCTCGTCCCTGATCAGCATGTTCGACGCCGCGCCCGAGGCCACCAAGGCCCAGGACTTGCGCGCCGACCGCGCCGCGGCCCAATCCCTCAACCAGGCCGGCGAATATTTCTCCGAGCTTTGGCTGGAAATTTTAAACCAACGCTTCCTTAAGCCTGAGTCAAAATGACCTGATTACAGGTTAATCCTAAGCTTATGATTATTGAAACCTACGATCGGAGGAATCGGGCATGAAGAAAAGAGAGCTCGGGGTTTTGTCAGTGGGAGTAATGATGGGTTTGCTGATCGCGCT
>CAIUDS010000398.1 GCA_903897985.1 uncultured delta proteobacterium | reverse complement strand
GACGGCGGCCCCGGCCGCGGCGGGCGTCTCCGGTTCGCTCAAGGAAATGAGCTTCCCGGACATCGTCCAGATTTTGGGCGCCGGCCGCAAGACCGGACGGATCACTCTCGAGAACAACGGCAAGACCGTTTTTATTGACATGGAAGACGGCCAGGTGGTTAACGCCGCCTGCGAGGACCTCAAAGGCGAGGACGCCTTTTACAAGATCCTTTACTGGAACGAGGGCGCTTTCAATATTGACCCCAATATCGCCATCACCGACCGCCTGATCAATATCAGCAATGATTCGCTCATGCTGGAGGGGTACCGCCGGATGGACGAGGCCGCGCACGGCAAGGAAGCCGGCGACCAGGACATTACCATGGACGGAAGCGAGTTTATGTAGGGGCGCGGCTGGCCTTGCCCGGAATATTGTAGGGGCGGGGCTTGCCCCGCCTGGAAGAAAGGAGGCTAAAACAGTACCCTTTGACATAGTTTTGAATTTTATCCTCGGCAACTTCCTCGCGCTGTTTTTCCGGGAGCAACTCCGAGCGGAGCCGCGCAGGTTTTTTCATCCCTATCTGGCCGCAGGCCTTCTCTTCGAGGGTTTTTTCTATGTGCCCCTGGGCATATACCTGTATTACTTTTATCCGGCCTGGAGCTGGATGTATTTTTTTGATCCCGCCTCATTGAACCCGACCAACCTGGCGGTCCTGGGCGTGATCATGGCGAGTTGTTACCTCCTGTCCATGGTGCTCGGGTTCCAGCTTGCCCGGTTCCTGGTCCGGCGCGGGAAGGACCGGGCGGCGGTGATCATCATGGCCCTGGGCCTGATCGGCCTGGGCGCGTTCTGCCTGCTCACGCTGAACCGGCTGCTCTGGGTGGGCGATTACCTGGTCTGGAAAAATCATTCGGGGGACTTGCTGCTCAAGCACCGCCTGTCCTGGATCAATACCCTTATGGCCGTGACCGGTTTCGCCTCGCTCGCGGTCCTGCTCCGCAAACTCAAAGGCTCGAGCCTTTCCCTTTCCCGTTAATTTTTTTTCGGAAGCTTAACAGGGTGTTGAAAAATTGCTCCGGCATTCCTTTGTGTCATTCCCGGCTTGACCGGAAATCCAGCATTAACCTGGATCCCCGTTTCCACGGGGACAGGCCTGGATTCCCGCTTTCGCGGGAATGACTGTGGCTATTCGAGATTTTCAACACCCTGATAAAGGTCAAATAGCGGGGTTCACGGTTCCACGCCTTGCGCGGACGGGGGCATCTTTTTTGGGGTCGGGATCAGGAATTGAACTCCGACCCCGGCCATCCATCCGGAGAGGTCTATTTTTTCCGGCCCCGCGGGCACATCGCGGTAGGAAACCTGAACATAGGGCCGGAACCATTTCAGCTTGAACTCGAGGCCCGTGTCAACCTGGTATCCCACCGTGGTATTGTTCACCGTCTCGGTCCCGTTCACATCCTTTTCGATTGAATATTGCGCGGAAACCCCGGCGCCGAAATAGGGCCGCAACAGGTTGCTGCCCTTGAGCGAATACATCATGTTCAGTTCCAGCCAATAAGCGGTCAGGTTGAAATCCTCGCCGGCATAGGTCCGGGTCCGATCGAACCAGCCCAGGTCCGACCCCAGGCCGAAACCATTGTCGAACCAGAGCCGGCCGTCCAGCCCATAGACCATGCCCGGCTTGTAGAATTCCCGCATCACATCGTTGGTGGGATCGAAATAATAGACATCTACGCCGAACTCGTCTTCAACCGCGAGCGCGGGACCGGATAACAGGACCGCCGGAGCCAAAAGGCACATCCATAATATTGGTTTAAGCTTCATAACCGATTATTTCCTTTTCCCAAAAGTTGCCCCATAAAGCGCCGCTATTTGATCAAAAACCGATCCTTTAATTTCCCGTCAATGCTGAAGCAATAGCCCTGGAGCCCCGTATCGGTCTCGGCGACAAAAACAAATTGATAAAACGCGTCGGCCCCGCCGGACTGGGGCGCCCCGGCGCCGCCGGAAGTGACATAAGTGACCCGGCCGACTTGTTTGCGGTTGTAGATATGCTCATGGGCCACGAAAACCGGATTCACGCCCCGGTCCGCGAAGAGCCGGTGCAGCCGGTCACGCTCCTGCGGATGGGCGTCGAGCGATCCCCCGATATGATTCGCGGTCGGGAACAGGGGCCGATGGATAAAGGCAATCCGGTACCGGAACCGGTCGCCTTTCTGGGCCAGCAATCGCTCGAGCCAATCATACTGGGCGCCGCTGATTTCATTCTCGTCGCTGTCGAGCTCGCTGTCCAGAAAAATCAGCAGCAAGTCTTTAAATTCCACCTCATAATAAAGCTGGTTGGCCGGCGCCGGGAATTGCTTCTTATAGGTTTCCTCGCTGGAGTGGTCGTCAACATCGTGGTTCCCCACCACCGGGTAGAAGGCGAAATCCTGGGCCAGCGCTTTTGTTTCCTGGTGAAATTGATACCATTGGAGCCCGCTGCCCGGGTCGCTGATCATGTCGCCCAGGTGAACAACCAATTCCGGCCGCGGCTTCATGCCGCGGATATCCTCGACAATGTCCTCGAAGCTGGTTTTGCCGTCGCGGGAATCTCCCAGGACCGCGATCCGCGCGGAGGAGTACGGGATTTTGGTCAATAAATTGATGTGCGCCGACCCTGCGGACTTGCGGGGCAGGTCCGGAGAATCCCCCTCCGGGATAAGGCTTTTGTCAGAACCGCAGGTTGTGGAAATTATCAGTAGCAGGGCGCTGACCAAAACGGCCGCCAAGTTCCTTGCTCGCATTTGCCTTTAAATATTACAATATTGCCAAAGCTTGTCAAGTCGCTGCTATTTCCCGGTCGCGCCAAAGGGAAAATGTCATCCCATAACGCCAAAGCGATAATGTCAACCCTTTTGTGGCAAAAGGAATCTTGGGGCTTGCTTATGGTTTAGGTCGTAGAAAGTCGCGCATGGAACCATCTCCGGAGCTCGGGAGCGCCATTTTATTACGAACCTTCGCAGTTGCCGCTCGGCCTCGGTCCG
>CAIUDS010000397.1 GCA_903897985.1 uncultured delta proteobacterium | reverse complement strand
TCAAGGCCACCATCCGCAAGAAGGCGCGGGGGGTTGACGAAAAACTTTGCACCGGCTGCGGCGTGTGCATCTCGAAATGTCCGCAGAAAAAAATCCCGAGCGAATTCGACGCCGGGCTGGGGAAACGCGCCGCGATCTATGTGCCGTGCCCGCAGGCCGTGCCCAACATGCCGGTGATAGACCGGGCCAACTGCACTTTCTATAAGAAGGGCAAGTGCAAGATTTGCGAGAAATTCTGCGAGAAGAAAGCCATCCGGTTCGATCAACAGGACGAGCTCATCGAGGTCGAGGTGGGCGCGGTGGTGGCCGCGACCGGATATGACATTCTCCACGCCGGCGACTTCCCGGAATACGGGTATGGCAAATACAAGGATGTGATTGACGGACTCCAGTTCGAGCGGCTGGCGAGCGCGTCCGGCCCGACGCTGGGCGCGATCAAGCGGCCGAGTGACGGCAAGGAGCCGGAGACCATCGTGTTCATCGCCTGCGCCGGCTCGCGGGACGAGGCCAAGGGGATTCCGTATTGCTCGAAAATTTGCTGCATGTACACGGCCAAGCACGCCATGCTCTACAAGCACAAGGTCCACCACGGCAAGGCCTATGTCTTTTACATGGACATCCGCGCGGGCGGCAAGAACTACGAGGAGTTCGTGCGCAGGGCGATTGAAGAGGACGGCGTGGTGTATTTGCGCGGGCGGGTGTCGCGGATTTACGAGGAAGACGGAAAGTTGATCGTCAAGGGCGTTGACACCCTGATGGGGGCGCAGCCCGTCGAGATCAAGGCGGACATGGTGGTGCTGGCGACCGCGATGGTGGCGAACGCGGACGCGGAGCAACTCGCGCAGAAATTGCGCGTGAGTTACGACCCCTATCATTTTCTGGCCGAGGCCCACCCGAAACTGCGCCCGGTCGAGACCAACACCGCGGGCATCTTTCTCGCCGGGGCCACCCAGGCGCCCAAGGACATTCCCGAAGCGGTGGCCCAGGCCTCCGGCGCCGCGGCCAAGGTGTGCGGCCTGTTCTCGTCCGCCGAACTTTCGCGCGAGCCGGTGATCGCGGTGGTCAACCGTCTGCCGCCCCCGGTCTTCTCGAGTTGCACCGGCTGTTTCCTCTGCGAAAAGGCCTGCCCCTACCAGGCGATCGAGCGGGAGGAGATCAAGGACCGCAAGGGCAATGTGATCAAAGTGGTGGCCAAGGTCAACGCCGGTCTGTGCCAGGGCTGCGGGACCTGCGTCGCGCTCTGCCGGGTCAAGGCCATTGACCTGCAAGGGTTCACCAACGAACAAGTCTACGCGGAGTTGTGCGCATTATGAAATCTTTATTGGCCTGTTCATATGTCATTCCCGCGAACGCGGGAATCCAGGAGGCATGTAAGTCTGGATTCCCGATCAAGTCGGGAATGACAATGTCAGAAGGAAATTTGTGTTATGGCCGAATTTGAGCCCAAGATAGTAGCTTTTGTCTGCAATTGGTGCACCTATGCCGGCGCGGACCTGACCGGCACCAGCCGGATCAAGTATCCGAGCAATGTCCGCATGATCCGGCTGCCCTGCACCGGCCGCATTGATTTCATGCTCCTGCTCAAGGCCTTCGACCAGGGAGCGGACGGCGTCATCATTTCCGGCTGCCACCCCAATGATTGTCATTACACCGCGGGAAATTTCCACGCGCGGCGGCGGTGGATCATCTTCCGCTCGTTCATGGACTATCTGGGACTGGACACGCAGCGCGTGCACTTTGCCTGGGTGAGCGCGGCCGAGGGCGCCAGGTGGGCGGAGTTCGTGAACTCGGTGACCCAGGACATCAAAAAGCTCGGGCCGTATGAACCATATCAGAAGCTGGCCGGCGCGGGAGTCGAGTGAGATGGACGAACTGAGGAAAAAAGCGCGCGAACTGCTCGAGAGCGGCGCGGTCAAGGTCGTGATCGGGTACGGCCAAGGCTCCGCCGGAAAGACGCGCGCCATCTTCGTCCGCAAGGTCGAAGACGCGGACAAGCTCATCCTCACTGACCAGTGCCTGACGAACCTCGCGGTCTACCTGACCAAGTCCGAAGTCAAGGGCTTGGGCAAGGCCGCGATCGTGGCCCGGCCCGCGGTGCTCCGGACCATTCTCCAACTGGCCTCGGAAAACCAGATCACCGACGGCCAGGTCGCGGTGATCGGCGTGGGGCAGGACGGCAAACTCGTTGACCTCGCGAACTTCAAGGCGATCGAGGATTTCCTCGCGGAAATCAACTTTGAGCTGACCGCGGAAGAAAAAGCGCAACTGGAAAAATTGGAGAAGATGACTCCGGCGGAGCGCTGGAGTTTTTGGCAGGACCAGTTCAAGAAGTGCATCAAATGTTACGCCTGCCGGGCGGCGTGTCCGATGTGTTATTGCGAGCGGTGCCTGTGTGAATGCAACCAGCCGCAATGGATCCCGGTCGCGTCGCACCAGGTCGGGAACCTCGAATGGCACATCATCCGGGCCATGCACCTGGCCGGGAGATGCGTGAACTGCGGCGAGTGCAGCCGCGCCTGTCCGGTCGGCATCCCGCTCCACCTGCTCAACCAGAAACTGGCCGAGGAGATCTTCAAGAATTTCGGCAACCGCGCCGGACTCAAGGCCGCGTCGGAATACGCGCTGGGAGTCTTCAAACCCGAAGACAAAGAGAATTTTATAAAATGACCATCGAAAAGAAATTATTGAAGAAAGAATCGTTGGACGCGCTGTTCGGGAAACTGAAGAGCAACGGCCGGCGGCTGCTGGGTCCGGTCCAAAAAGGCGACGAGATCTTGTTCGAGGAATTCAACTCGCTGAAGGACCTGGCCCCGGATTATGTCCAGACCACGCTCTCGGCCAAGAGCACGGTGTTCCCGCGCTGCGAGTCCCTGTTCAAATACACCCTCGAGGGCAAGGACATCAAGATCGAGGAC
>CAIUDS010000396.1 GCA_903897985.1 uncultured delta proteobacterium | reverse complement strand
GGTCTGCGGCCGGGTCTGCGTCCGCAAGTGCGAAATCGAATGCCGCCGGGCGGACATCGACGAGCCCGTGGGGATCAACGCCATCAAGCGCTTCGTGACCGACCAGCCGGGCGCCTACGACGCCGCCCCGAAGCGCCAGGCCTCCCGCGGCAAATCGGTGGGCATCGTCGGCTCGGGTCCGGCCGGCCTGACGGCCGCCTGGTACCTGGGCCTGTACGGCTACGACCCGGTCATCTACGAAGCCCTGCCCAAGCCGGGCGGCATGCTCCGCTACGGCATCCCCGAATACCGCCTGCCTCAGAAAGTGCTGGACGCGGAGATCGGCCGGATCAAAAGTCTGGGCATCAAGATCCATCCCGGCAAAAAGATTGAAAAGATCAAAGCGCTCCGCAAAAATTATCACGCCGTGTTCGCGGCGGTGGGGGCGCATGTGAACGCCCCGCTGGGGATTCCCGGCGAGGACCTCGAGGGAATGCTCAACTGCGTGACCCTGCTGCGCGAAGTGAAGATGGGCAAGAAGATCAAGCTCGGCTCGGAAGTCGCGGTGATCGGCGGCGGCAATTCCGCGATTGACGCGGCGCGCACCGCGCTTCGGCTGGGCGCTCAGAAAGTGAGCATCCTCTACCGCCGGACCGAAAAAGAGATGCCGGCGAACGCGGAGGAGATCGCGGAAGCCAAAGCCGAGGGCGTCAAGCTCGAGTTGCTGGTCGCGCCGGTCCAGGCGGCCCGCCAAAATGGAAAAATTCATCTCACCCTTCAGAAGATGAGCCTCGGCGAAATTGACAAAAGCGGCCGGCCCAAGCCGGTGCCGGTGGAGGGGAGCGAGTTCGAACTCGAATTCGACCAGGTGATCGCGGCGATCGGGCAGAAGCCGAGCGCGACTAAGAAGATGGGGTTCGAGTTGGAAAAGAACGGCACGGTCAAGGTCAATCCCGAAACGCTCGAGACCAGCGTGCCCGGAATTTTCGCGGGAGGAGACGCGGTGCTCGGGCCGGCCTCCGTGATCGAAGCCATCGCCATGGGCCGCAAAGCCGCCATCGCGATTGACCGCTGCCTGGGCGGCAAGGGAATGATTGACGAACAACTCGCGCCCCTGAACGCGGGTCTGGCCAAACTTCCTCGGCGGGAAGAGACCGGCGAGCGGAGGCGGCCCCGGATGCAATACGCGGACGCGGGCCGGCGGATCCGGGGGTTTGGACAGGACGAGTGCGGCTATAGCAAACAACAATCGGCCAAAGAGGCAAACCGTTGCCTGCAATGCGACTTGGAAGAGAAATAAGGAGCGGTCAAAATGTCGGAACCGGGAAAAGTCAGGATCAATATTGATGGTCGGGAAATCGAAGCCGGCGTCCGCGACACGGTCTTGAGCGCGGCGAAAAAGGCCGGTATCTACATCCCGACCCTGTGCGCGGACGATCACCTTGAACCTTACGGCGGGTGCCGGCTCTGCATCGTGGAGATCGAGAAGATGCGCGGCTTTCCGCCGGCGTGCGCCACCGCGGTCGCGGAGGGCATGAAGGTCAAGACCAACACCCCCGAGCTCCACGGCCTGCGCAAGATGCTGGTGGAGATGCTTCTTTCCGATCATCCTTATGACTGTCTCACCTGCGCCCGCAACCTCCATTGCGATTTGCAGCGGATGGCCCAGGAGTTCGGCGTGAGCGAGCGCAAACTCCGCCATCTGACCCGCGAGAGCATCCTCGACGAGTCCGACGCCTTTTATGTGCGCGAGATGCAGAAGTGCATCCTGTGCGCCAAGTGCATGCGGACCTGCGCGGAAATCAACGGTTGCACCGCCATTGACATCCGCGGCCGCGGCTTCAACAGCGTGATCCAGCCCTTCAACGACATACCCATCGCGAAGAGCGTGTGCGAGAGTTGCGGCGAGTGCGTCGAGCGTTGCCCGACCGCGGCGCTCCACATCAAGAAGCAGGTCTGGCCGGAAAAGGAAGTACCGACCATTTGCCCGTATTGCGGAGTCGGCTGCGGGATCCTGCTCGGAGTGAAAGAGGGCAGGGTGGTGTCCGCGCGCGGAGATCGGAGCAACTCGACCAGCCGCGGGCACCTGTGCGTGAAAGGCCGGTTCGGCGCGTTCGAGTTTGTCAACCACCCGGCCCGCTTGAAAAAGCCGCTCCTCAAAAAGGACGGCGAATTCCAGGAGGCCAGCTGGGAAGAAGCGCTGGATTATGTGGGGAAAAAGCTCAAGTCTTACATAGGCACGGATCAATTCGCCGCGCTGTCCTCCGCCAAGTGCACCAACGAGGAAAACTACCTGATGCAGAAATTCGCGCGCGCGGTGATGAAGACCAATAACATTGACCACTGCGCCCGGCTTTGTCACGCGTCCACCGTGGCCGGGCTCGCGGACAGTTTCGGCTCCGGCGCCATGACCAACAGCATTGACGAATTCAGCAACGCCGACCTGGTCCTGCTCACCGGGTCCAACACCACCGAGAACCATCCGGTCATCGGCTACCGACTCCGCGAGGCTCTCCGCAAGGGCGCGCGTCTGATCGTGGCCGACCCGCGCGAGACCTGGCTGGCAAACCACGCCTGGCTCTGGGTCCGGCAGAAACCGGGCACGGATGTGGCCTGGATCAACGGCCTCATCCACATCATCTTGAAAGAAAACCTGGAGAACAAAAAATTCATCGAGGACCGCACCGAGGGGTTCGAGGAATTGAAAAAGACGGTCGAGAAATACACGCCCGCGTTCGTCTCGAAGATCACGGCTATCCCGGAGGATCAGCTCTATCAGGCGGCGCGCGCATACGCCCAGGCCGAAAAGGCCAGCATCGTTTATTCCATGGGCATCACCCAGCACTCGACCGGGACCGACAATGTGCGCTCGCTCGCCAACCTCGCCCTGGTCACCGGCCAGATCGGACGCGCTCATACCGGCGTCAACCCGCTGCGCGGCCAGAACAATGTCCAGGGCTCCTGCGACATGGGCGCGCTCCCCAATGTCTTCCCCGGATACCAGCGCGTCACCGACGAGGCGCTCCGCAAAAAGTTCGAGGCGGCCTGGGGGGTCTCGCTCCCGGACCGGCCCGGCATCACCGTGGTCGAGATCATGAACGCCGCGGCCGAAGGAAAGATCAAGGCGCTCTACATCATGGGCGAAAATCCCATGCTTTCCGACCCGGACCTGCATCATGTCGAGCAGGGGCTCAAGGCGCTCGAGTTTCTGGTGGTGCAGGACATCTTCCTCACCGAGACCGCGCAGCTTGCGGATGTGGTGTTGCCCACGGTCTGTTTCGCCGAAAAGGAAGGGACTTTCACCAACACCGAGCGCCGCGTCCAGCTTTTGAACCAGGCCCTGCCCGGTCCGGGCGAATCAAAGCAGGACTGGGAAATTATTTGCGAACTGGCCGGGCGACTCGGTTATCCGATGAGCTATCACAACCCCGCGGAGATCATGGAGGAGGCGCGGAAACTGACACCGTCGTATGGCGGGATCAGCCATTACCGGCTTAAATGCGGGTGCGAGCTGTGCTGGCCGTGCCCGAGCGAGGACCACCCCGGCACCAAAATTCTTCACCAGGAGCGGTTCACGCGCGGCAAGGGAAAATTCAACGCTATCGAATTCACCGGTCCGAAGGAACTGCCCGACCGCGAATACCCGTTCGTCCTCATCACCGGCCGCATCCTTTACCATTTCCATACCGGCACCATGACCCGCAAGACCCCGGGGCTCAACGAGATCGTGCCCGGCCCGTTCGTCGAGTTGAACCCGGCCGACGCGAAAAAGGCGCGGATCAAGGACGGCGACAAGATCAAGGTTACAAGCCGCCGCGGCCAGATCGAGGTGAGCGCCCAACTCACCGCGCGGGTCAAAGCCGGCGAACTGTTCATGCCGTTCCATTTTTTCGAAGGCGCGGCCAATGTGCTCACCAATCCCGCGCTCGACCCCATCGCCAAGATCCCGGAATACAAGGTGTGCGCGGCGAAAATTTCCAGGATTTAGGGGATAGCGGTCAGGGGTTGGGGCCGGTTCTTCCCGAATTCCGAACTCCGAATTCCGAATTCCGAATTTCTCGGTTATAATTTCAAGTAATGAAAGAACATGCCAAGGTTATGGTCATTGCCGCTTTGCTCTCGTCGGTTTTTGGAATCTACGATTACCTGTTTGGGCTGCTCCAGAACCTGAACGGGTTCCGGGCCGAAGGCCTCGGGTTAATGCTCGAAACCCTCCTGGCCGGACAAGTGGTTTATCTTATCGCGGGGCTGGCTTTTGGAATTTTGTTCCTCGTCTGCGCGTCGGTGTTCAAGCCCGGCAGGGTTCCCTCGGAAACTTTTGCATGGGAATCAGGAGTGATAACCGCCCTGTTTTCGTTTCTCTTAATGTTCAGCCTGACCCCGCCGGCCGAGAAATGGAAAACCCTGCTGTTTTTTGCCGCCGTCGGCCCGGTGTCGGTTTTTGCCGGGTATGGAGCAAAGAATTTCTGGGGGGCATTCCTGGAAAAATTTTTGGGCGGGCCGGTCAAGGCCGCTTATATTATTTTCCAGGCCACGGTTCTGGCCGCGATGTTCATAATGTTCCGGACCCTTAGGCTGCCGGCGCCGGACCACTCCAAGACGCTGATAGTTCCGGCGGCAGCCGCGCTTTTCATTTTCAGCGTCTGGCTGGCGAGGCTGCTGCTTAAAAATAAATCCGGCGCCCGGCTGGTCCTCTACCTTGTTTTCCTGGCTTTCGGCATCTTTTTGCCCGCGCTGGGTTACCGGCCGGCGCCCAAAGCGGAGATCGTCGGAAAACCCGCGAAGGCTCTCAATATTATTTGGATCATTGCCGATGCGTGTCGGGCGGACGGCTTGGGCGTATATTCCGGCAAGAATCAGACGCCGAACCTGGATCAAATCGCCCGGGAAGGGGTTTTGTTCAAGAATGCCTTCAGCCAGGGGCCGTGGACCATTCCGAGCGCTTTCAGCATGACTACTTCGCTCTATCCTTCGGCTTTTCAATCGCGGTATCAATTCCGAACCTATTATTCCTCGAGCAAAAAAACCGAGCCGATTGCGGAGCGTTTGCAGGGATTCGGCTATCACACCGCCATTGTCACCGCCAATTACGCAGTCGGACAACCGGATTTACTGGTGCGAGGCTTTGACCATCTGCTCGCGGTTCATAACGCTTACCAACTTCAACGCACCAGATATTATCGGGTCCTGCTCCGGGTGGATTATCTGGTTCGGAGATTTTTTGGCTGGAGCCAAATTCCTGACTCGATCGCCTTGGTGACAAAAAAATGCGAGAAATTTCTTGCCCAGCCGGAAGCGCCATTTTTTCTCTGGGTTCATTATCTCAGTCCCCATTCCCCCTATAATCCCCCGGCGCGCTTTATCAAAAATTTGAGCTATAGCGGCGGCTTGAGACCTCCTTTTTTCGCGGAGGACCCCTTTCATTTGCCCGAGGATGTGAGTCATCCCCAGAGCGAGGAGATTAATCTGGGTTTTGTTATGCTGGATGACCAGGACAAGCAATTTGTCCGGGAGCTATATTTGGCAAATATCCGCTATCTGGATGAGCAGGTTGGAGGATTGGTGAACTTCATCAAGGCGCAAGGCCTGGAGAAAAATACCGTGATCATTTTCGCGGCCGACCACGGGGAGGAACTCTGGGATCATGGACAATGTTTACATGGACAATCGCTTTATGACGAACTGACCCATGTCCCGCTGATCATCTGGGGCGCCGGGATCGCTCCGCGAGTCGTGGAGGAACCGGTCGCTCTGATTGACCTGGTTCCGACCCTGGCGGAGCTGATCGGGATTGAGCCTAATCCGATCTGGCAGGGGAAATCCTTTGCCTCAACTTTGCTTACTGGCTCGCTTCCGCTTTCTTCCCGCGAGATTTTTGCGGAAGGAACCATGCGGCCGGAGGAACTGAAAGCGATCCGGATGAATGGCTACAAGCTGATCGTGGGGATGCAAAGCGGCCGGCATTGGCTGTTCGACCTGAACCAGGACCCCGGGGAACAGAAAAATATTTACGCGGCAGACTTGCCCATCGCAAAGGAACTGGAGGCAAAATTGAACCTCTGGCAGGCCCAAAACCTGTATCTGAAAAACAAGCTCCGCTCCCAGGAAATGACCCCTGGCGAACGCAAGGACTTTGAGGAGCGCCTCCGCGCACTGGGCTATGTTAAATAAAATTTGTCACCCGACAATAGTGTCGCGACTAAAGTCGCTCGCACGAAGCGGTCAAGGGCTGCGCCCTTGTCGGATGAAGGAGCGAATTGCCAAACTCCGAATAATGGTATAGAATGGCGCATTATTTTGTAAGGAGGGCAAAAATGGCAAAGGGAGACAAGGTAATCATAACCGCGGCGCTGGCGGGCGCGGGCACGACCAAGAACAACAATCCGGCGGTTCCGTATACGCCGGAGGAGTTTGCGGACGAGGCGTATAAGTGCTGGAACAGCGGAGTTAGCATCGTCCATATCCACGCGAAGGACCCGAAGACCGGGTCGGGCAACCCGGACCTGAAAGTGATCAAGGCGGTGGTGGACGCGGTGAAGGCCAAGGCGCCGGAACTGATCATCAACCTGAGCACGGCCATCGGGCCGATGGTGACGCCGGAGCAGCGAATTGCGCCGGTCGAGACGTTCAAGCCGGACATGGCCAGCCTGAACACCAACACCATGAACTTTGCCATTGCGGACCACAAGTCGGGCAAGGTTTTCGCGGAGATCATTTTCATGAACACCTTCAAGATGCTGGAGGAATTCGCGCGGAAGATGAAAGCGTCCGGGGTGAAGCCGGAGCTGGAGGCTTACGATCCGGGCGGACTCTGGAACGCGCTATTGATCCGGCGGCAGGGCGATGTCTTCGAGGAGCCGATGCATTGGCAGTGCGTATTCGGGGTTGCCGGCGGAATGGTTTATACGCCGGAAACACTGAACTTGATGGTCAGCCTGATCCCGAAAGGCCATACCTGGTCGGTGTGCGGAGTGGGTCCGAACGAGTTCCCGGCGATCATGCAGGCATGCATCATGGGCGGGCATATGCGGATCGGGTTGGAGGACAATGTTCGGGTTCCGGGCGGGGCCTTGGCCAAAGGGAGCTGGGAGCAGGCGGAGTGGGCGGTGAAGATCGCGCAGATCCTGGACCGGGAGGTTGCGACTCCGGCGGAGGCGCGGGAAATGCTCGGGTTGCGGCCCAAGTCTTAAAGTGTAAAATAGATATAGAGCCAAACCAGGAGGGTAGGGGTGGCAAAAATAAAGCCTCTTAAGGAGAACGAAATCTTCCGCGCGTTCTCGGACAAGGAGATCGCGGCGCTGGCCGGCTATGTGGAGGAAAAAACCTACACGGCCGGAACTCCGCTGTTCTACGAGAACATGAAAGGCGAGGCCATGTATATCATTGTCAGCGGGCAGGTTAAGCTGTCGAAGATGCTGGCCGAGGGTGAAGAACGGACGCTGGCGGTGATGGGCCCGAACGATTACTTCGGGGAGAACGCGCTGTTGGAGGAAGGCCAACGGACGGTCACCGCGATCGTGTCGCAGGACAGTTCGATCCTGGTGATCAAGCGGAGCGGGTTCGGCAAGCTGTTGGAAGAGGAGCCGAAACTGGCGCTGAAGATCATTCTGGGGATGTATCAGATTTTGTCCACCCGCATCCGGATGGCGTCTCCGAAACTGCAGCAGTTGATCATGGAGGCGAGCCGGTGAAATCCGGGCGGATCGGTTGGACGGGTTTGATGATGGTTTTGGTCCTGACCGGATGCCACGGCGAGAAGGCCATGGAGGTGGAAAAAGTGCGGCTGCCGGGATACTGGTTCCAACTGATCTTGATCGTGGCGCCGCTGCTGATCGTGCTGGTGAAAGGCTTGATGGACCTGGGCGCGATCAAGGACAGCCTGGTGGCGCTGGGCAGCCAGAGCCGGCGGATCATCTCGCGGCTGGAGGAATTGGAGGACCGGATCAAGGTTTTGGAAAAAGGCGGCAAAGCCGGAAGCGGGCCGGTCAAGGGCAAGGAAGAGTAAGATGGAGATCGCGGGGATCGTGCTCCTGATCGGGATGTTCGGCTTGGGCATCGGCGCGGTCTATGTTTTTTTGCAATATGTGGATTTGCTCAAAGCGGTCAAGGCGACCAACGAAGAGATCGTGGCCAGGCTCAAGAGCCTGGAGCAGGCCATAGAAGCAAGGGGTCAAATAGGGCAGGGGACCGAGAAAAAGAGCGGCTGAAGAAAGAACCGAGGAGCAAATGGAAATCTTGGTCTGGATCATGGTTGGTTTTTTGGTGAGCGGGCAAGTGTATTATTTTTTGTATCGCCGGAAACTGGCGGAGCGGGAACGGCGGCTGAAGGATTTCATCCTTGACGACCAGCGGTTCCGGCAGCTTTATCTGGACAGTATGAATCAGGATGCGAAGCGAACCAGCCCATGATTGAAATCCCATCGCACTTAAGCTCGGAATTTCCCGACCCGGGTCAGGTGGTATTCTTTGACCATGCCGCGGTCAGCCCGATCACCAAACGCGCCAAGGCCAAGGCCTTGGGTTTCCTGGACCAGATTTCGGACCCGGGCCGGATAGATTGCGCGGAATTTTACCGGCAGGTGGAAGAGGCGAGAACCGGCTGCGCGCAACTGATCGGGGCCAAGCCGGAGCAGGTCGCCTTTGTCAAGTCCACTTCGCACGGGATTTCGCTGGTGGCCTCGGGATTGAAATGGAAGACCGGGGAAAATATCGTGACCTATAACCAGGAATTTCCCGCAAACATCTATCCCTGGCTGAACCTGATCAAACGGGGCGTGGAAGTGAGAATGATCCGCGACCGCGAGGGCAAGGTCCTGGTGGAGGACATCGAACGGTTGATCAATTCGCGCACCCGGCTGGTCGCGATCAGCACCGTCCAGTTCACCAACGGCTTCCGCATGGACTTGAAGGCGCTCGGCCAGCTCTGCCGCAAGAAAGGGGTTTTGCTGCTGGTGGACGCGATCCAGAGTTTGGGGATCATTCCGTTTGACCTGAAAGAGACCCCGGTGGATTTTCTGGCCGCGGATGGCCATAAATGGCTGCTCAGCTTCGAGGGGCTGGGGATTTTTTATATCAATCCCATGCTGCTGGACCAACTGGAAATGAATGTGATCGGATGGAACAGCGTGACCGGTTACCGCGATTACCTGAATTACCGGCTGGAACTGCGGCCGGACGCGCGTCGGTTCGAGGAGGGCAGCTTCAATACGCTGGGCATCCTGGGGCTGGGCGCTTCGGTCTCGCTGTTCAACGAGACCGGGGTGGATGTGCTGTTCTCGCGCGTCACCGAGCTCACCTCGGTGCTGGCGGATGAGCTGCAAAAAATGGGCGCGAAGATTTTAAGCCCGCTCGAGATGGAATGCCGGAGCGGGATCTTGAGCGTGCTGCCTCCGCAGGGCACACCGGAGGAAGTCTGGACCCGGCTCAAGGAGCGAAACATAATCTGCTCGGTCCGCAACGGCGCCATCCGGCTCGCCCCGCACGGATACAATACCCTTTCCGAGGTCGAGAAATTCCTTAATGCCTGGAAAGAAGTCGCCGGTCAATAATTCCCAGGCGCTCCTAAGAATCTACCGGATCCTGCGCCTGCATTTTGGGTATCGTCACTGGTGGCCGGGCGAAACCCCGTTCGAGGTCATGGTCGGCGCCATCCTCACTCAGAGCACCAACTGGAAAAATGTGGAACGGGCGATCGGCAATCTCAAACGGCGCAATTTGCTGGAAGCGAACAAAATGGCGCGGCTGGACTTGAAGGAACTGGCTCGGCTGATTCGGCCCAGCGGATATTTCAACCAAAAGGCCCTCAAGCTCAAAGCCTTTCTCGCTTTTTTCCTCGCCCCCCCGATTTCCGGCTCGGTCAAAAGCATGAGAAAAATTCCGGCCGCGAGAATGCGGGAGCTGCTGCTATCGGTCACGGGCATCGGCCCGGAAACCGCGGACTCGATCCTGCTCTATGCCTTGGGCAAGCCGGTGTTTGTGGTGGATGCATACACCAAAAGGGTTTTCGCCCGGCTTGGATTCACCCCGGAGAAAATCGGGTATGAGGACTTGCGGAAATTCTTCGAGCAAAACCTGCCCCGAAGCGTCCGGCTATATAATGACTTCCACGCGCAACTGGTCGAATTGGGCAAAAACTACTGCAAGAAAACTCCCCAGTGCGCGGCTTGCCCCGTTAAAGCGGGAAAGCACTGCGCGGGAGTCAATGCTTAAAGGTTTTTATCAATAAACGCTTTCAGCATTTCCTTGGGCTGCGCTCCCACGCTCTGGGCCTTGAGTTTGCCGTCCTTGAAAAAGATCAGGGTCGGGATGCTCCGGATCCCATAGTTGGCGGATACGGTCGGATTGTCGTCCACATTGAGCTTGCCCACCTTCAGCCGGCCCGCGTAATCCTTCGCCACATCCTCCACCACCGGGCCCAGCATCCGGCACGGCCCGCACCAACTCGCCCAGAAATCCACCAGCACCGGCACCGGGCTCTTGAGCACCTCCGCGTCAAAATTCGCATCCGACAACTGCACCGTATTCTCTCCCATGGTTTTCCTCCTGCAAGATATTTAGATTCAATTCCTCCCGGTTTTCAAGTCCCCCGCCCCGTCCGCATCCCATCGCTTCTATCCATACATTCAGATAATAAGATATATTTCCGGAATTTCAAGCCCGGACCTCAAGTTTCGGGAAAACCCGGGCTTGCGCCGCGGGGAAGATTATTCTAAAATTCTTTTCGGAGGTGTCGGGATGAAGATCACGCGGAAAGAGGTCGAGCATGTGGCGCATCTGGCGCGGCTGAAGCTGAGCGAGGCTGAGGCGGACCAATTCACGGCGCAACTGGACCAGATCCTGACTTATTTCGAGAAGCTGAACGAGCTGGACACCAGCGGGATCGAGCCGACCTCGCATTCGGTGCCCATGATGAACGCGTTCCGGGAAGATCAGGCAAAGCCCTCGCTGAATATTGAAGAGGCATTGGCCAATGCCCCGGACAAGGAAGGCAATTTTTTCAAGGTCCCCAAAATTATTGAATGAGGCGATGCGATGAAACTTTGTGAACTTACGATCCATGAGCTTGCGGAAAAACTCGAGCGGGGCGAGGTGAGTTCTGCTGATGCGACGCGCTCGGTGCTGGAGCGGATCAAAGCGGTTGACGCGAAGGTCCATTCCTATCTCTGGCTGAACGAAGAATATGCTTTGAAGCAGGCGCAAGAAGCGGACCGGCTGCGCAAGGCCGGCGAGAAAATCAATCCGCTGCTCGGGATTCCCCTCGGGCTGAAGGACATCTTCATCACCAAGGGCATCCCGACCACCTGCGGTTCCAAAATCCTGGGGAACTTTGTTCCACCCTATGACGGGACTGCGGTGTCGAAGTTGAAAGCGCAAGGCGCGGTGATCGTGGGGAAGCTGAACATGGACGAGTTCGCCATGGGCT
>CAIUDS010000395.1 GCA_903897985.1 uncultured delta proteobacterium | reverse complement strand
TGGGAATATTCTGGAGGTTGGGGTCGGAACTGGAGAGCCGGCCGGTGGAGGTGACGGTCTGGTTGTAAGAGGTGTGGAGGCGGCCGGTTTTGGGGTCAATCAAAGCCACCAGGGCGTCGGTGTAAGTGCTGCGGAGCTTGGCCAGGGTGCGGTATTCGATGATTTTTTTTGGGAGCGGATGGATCGCGGCCAACTCGTTGAGCACATCCACATTGGTGGAAAAGCCGGTCTTGGTTTTCTTTTTGGTCGGGAGATTGAGCCGCGAGAACAGCACTTCCGAGAGCTGCTTGGGGGAATCAATATTGAACTCGCCCTTGGCTATTTCGAAGATTTCCTTCTTGATCGTCTCCTCCCGCGCCGAAAGCTCTTTGGACAGGGCGGAGAGCTTGGAGCCGTCAATCTTCACCCCGTGCATCTGCATCCGCGCGAGCACTGTGGCGAGAGGGAGCTCAAGCTCGTAATAAAGTCGGTCTAGACCGTTCTCTTTGAGTTCGGGCGCGAATTTGTGGAAAAGCCGCAAGGTTATGTCCGCATCCTCGCCGGAATACTTGCACGCGGTGTCCAGGTCTATCTCGCTAAAGAGTTTTTGGTTCTTGCCCTTGCCCGCGATGTCCTGGAAGGTGATCATCTTGTGTCCGAAATGCTCAAGCGCGAGGTCGGTGAGGTTGTGGGTCCGGCGGCGCGGGTTGAGGAGATAGGACGCGATCATGGTGTCGAAATGATATCCGGCCGGTTCGAGACCGGCGAGCTTGAGCACGCTGTAATCGTATTTGATGTTCTGGCCGATCTTTTTAATTTTCTCCGACTCGAGTAGCGGCTGAATCAGGTCAAAGACCTGCTTTTGCGAAAGCTGGTCCTGGCCCAGAACTCCGCGATGGCCGAAGGGAAGATAAAACGCCCGGCCTTCGGCGGTCGCAAAAGAAAACCCGACCGGCTCGGCTTTCATCGGGTCCTTCGAAGTCGTCTCAATATCAAAAGCGAATAGTCCTTTTTGCTCGAGTTCGCGCGCGAGTTTTTCGAGTTCGGCGGATTGGGTGACCAGTTGGTAGGCCTCGCGGTTGACCGCGGCGCTTTGCCGGGAATACTCGCTCAATAGTTTATGGAACTCGAGTTCGCGGAACAGCTCGGCCAATTTTTCGCGGTCCGGCTCGGGAATTTTGAAATCATCGAGCTTGAATTCCAGCGGCACCTTTTTCTCCAGCTCGATCAACTCGCGGCTCAGGTATGCCTGTTCCTTTTGTGCCTCCAGTTTCGCGCGGATATTTTCCGGGACCTTGTCCAGGTTCTGGTAAATGCCATCCAGCGACCCGAACTGCGCCACCAGGCCGGGCGCGCTCTTGTCGCCGATGCCTTTGACGCCCGGAACATTGTCCGAAGTGTCGCCCAGGAGCGCGAACAGGTCAATGAGTTGCGTCGGTTTCAGGCCCCATTTTTCCAGGATGGTCTCGGGCGTGGTTTCTTTTTCCTTCATGGTGTCCAGCATCGTAATGTTTGCGTCAAGCAGTTGCCCCATGTCCTTGTCGCCGGATACGATCACCACTTCCATATCCTTTTGGCCCCGGTATTGCTCGGCAATGGTCGCGATCACATCGTCGGCCTCGTAGCCTTCCTTCTCGAGCGCCGCAATCTTAAAGGCGTCCACCAGCTTGCGGATATATTCGAACTGGGGCAGGAGCGGCTCGGGCGTGGCTTTGCGCGTGGCCTTGTATTCCGTATATTTTTCCTCGCGCAAGGTTTTGCCCGGCGCGTCCCAGACCATCACCAGGTAGTCGGGCTTGAGTTCGCGCAAAAGTTTTTGGATCATGTTGGTGAAAACATAGATGGCGTTGGTGGGCAGGCCCTTCGAGTTGCTCATCCGGCTGCGCTCGGTGGCGTGATAGGCGCGGAAGATAAAAGAGCTGCCGTCAATGAGGAACAGTTGTTTCTTTTTGCTCATGGGTTCTTATTGTATCGCCGGAAAAAAAATCTGCAAAGGCGGCGAAGAAAATGCCATAGCCGGGATCGTCCAAACGACGCGTACGGCGATTGAACATCTGATCGACACCGGATTCGAATCATCCGCCATCGAAGCTTCTT
>CAIUDS010000394.1 GCA_903897985.1 uncultured delta proteobacterium | reverse complement strand
GCGCCCTTAAATCCCGCAGATAATAGCGCCAAGGCCTTGCATCAGGCGCTGTATTCGGATTCCGCGCCGCCCCTTCGCCAGGCCTGCGCCCGCTTCTTGCGCTGGGAAATCCAGGCTGAAAAAAAGCGGGCCGGAACTTTCGGACCGGCCCGCCTGATGACTCGGTTATTGACGCTTAGTGTTCGTGTCCGTTCTCGTGATGGTCTCCGTGTTCGTGATGGCCATGCTCATGCCCCCCGCGATGCCCCCGATGCCAGTGGCCCAGGATCTCACGTTGCACGAGTTCCTTCAATTCCTCCTGCTGCTTGAGGGTCAGGTCCAAATCCTGCCACAATTTGATTGCGGCGTTGATCTCGTCCGGCGCCTTCCTCACTTCGTCCTGGATTTGCCCCTGGACTTCGCCCACCTTGGCCAGCACCAGTTTCCACTGCTCCTCGTTCAGGATGCCCTTGGCCGACTTGATCATGTCCGCGCCGAGCAACGAGGCCTTGCCGATGGCGTTGCCCAAATCCTGGGCCGCCTTCCGGATCTTGGCCGGGTCCGCATTGTCGGCCAGGACCTGGTCGCGGAGCGCAAAGCTCGCGCGCGTGACCGCGTCGGTGTTGGCCACGATTTCTTTCTGTTTCCCGCTCACCAGCTCGATCAGCTTGTCCAGTTGCTCCTGACTCAGGTCCAGGTCATGGTAGAACTCAACCCACGCTTCCGCTTGTTCGCGTTTCATTCTTTCCGCCCGCCCCATCCGCGGTTCCAAGTAGGCTTTCAGAATCTCCATCTGGTCGTGGCCCAAAATCCGGTGAAGCTTGGACATCACCAGGCGTTCGACCTGTTTCGCCTGCTGCCGGCCCGGCCGCGAGGCGGCCGGCTCGAACCGCAAAAGATAGGTGATCTGGTCCGGAGTCAAATCCAATTCTTTCACCATGCCCACCAAACCGCTCACCTGGTCGGGCAGCCGCTTGAGCTCGTCATCGCCCTCGGCCGCGCCCTTGTTGATCAGGTCCTTCACCACCGCCCACTGCTCGGGCGTGAGCGTCGAGCGCGCCTCCTTCACCATCTGCGAGGCCAGCGCCGCGCTCTCGCCGATGTCCTTGGCCAGCTGCGCCGAGGCCGCCTGCAGGTCCTTTTCCGAAACATTATCCGTCAGCAAAGCGTCCTTCAACGCGATCCCGTCTTTGGTGATCGGGTCCGCATTGGCCCCCCACAGGCTCACCCGCGAATCCACGATCTTGACCAGAGCCGCTTCCTGCTCCTTGGTCAGCGTGATCGCGTCCAGCGCTTTCGAGAGGTCCAGATCCCACTGCATCGCCTTTAGCAGATACTCCTCGCCCACCTGCTGATGGTCATAGGCATAGTCCTTCAGCAGATGGCGCTGCCTGACCGTGAGCGGCTTGCCCATGGAATTATGGTGTTTCGTGCATTCCTTTTTCTCCTTGCCATGGCTCCAAGCCGGCCCGGACAGGGCCATCGTGCCCAAAAGGACTGCGGCCACCAACATCACCAACAACCTGATCCGTTTCATGTTCAATTCCTCCTTTAGAACGAAAGATTACACTTTGGCTCTTTATGAGATACGACCGGGATCCGGTTTTATTGGGTTCCGTCGTCAAATAAGCGCGAGCAGGCATCCGCTATTTGGCATCAAGCACCATGCGCCTGGCCCCGCCGGGCCGGCTGCAACAGGCCGGCCAATCGGGAAGTCCGGGGGCATTGGGGTTCCCGGTCCGGGCGAAGTTGGCCCAGTAAGTCATCATGCGATTGCTCAGTTCCATGCGGCCCGGCTGGTTCGTTTTGCTCCAGGCGAACCTCAACACGCTGTCCGAGTCTTTCCCGAAATTCCCGAACACGAAAGGCATTTCCATGCCGTGGCCCGCCCCGATCACAAAGTCCAGCGGTTTCGGTTCCTCATCCCACGCGAACCGGTAAAGATAAATCCGGTCCTGATGTTTGC
>CAIUDS010000393.1 GCA_903897985.1 uncultured delta proteobacterium | reverse complement strand
GACTCCCGGCCGCCTGCTGGATTTTTTTCTCCAGCCCTGGTTGCTGCTGAACTGCGCCCTTGGCATCAACCGCGGCCACTCCGAATTCCGCCGCGGCCTTGAAGCCCGCGACCGAGAACCAGGCGTTGATCGTCCGTTTCACGCAATCGAACAGGCGGGGCCTGTCTGATCCTGCCACCATCAAGACCAACGCGGGCCGTTGCTCCCGCTTGGGCGGCTTGCCCAGCAGATATTTGCGCGACCACTGGGTCTGGAACCGGTCAATCGCGGCCTTGGCCTGGCCTGGGACATTCAGGAAAAACACCGGGGTGGAAACGATCAGATAGTCGGCCCGGTCGAGTTCGCGCGAAAATTTCTGGAAGTCATCCTTCTGAATGCACTCGCCCGCGCTCTCGCAATGACGGCAGCCCAAGCAGTAACCGATATTGTAATCGCGGACAAAAATCTTTTTCGTCTTCGCCCCGGCCTGCCTCGCGCCTGCCAGCGCCCACTCGAGCAGGAGGTCCGAGTTCCCGGCCGGACGCGGGCTGAAACCCACGCCGACCACCAGCGGTTGTTTTTTCTTTCCTGCCATTGCCGACCAGCCTAGCAGTCACAAATCCGGCTGTCAATTATTTCAGAGGCCCAGCTTCTTCCGCTTTGCCTCGATATGGGCGAGGATTCCGTCCGCGGCCTTGATGGCATCCGGTTCCACGCTCACCATCCCGCCCGTGATGTCCTTCAAGTCCTCCGTCAAAAGCTTGACCAGGTTCGGGCCGCCGGTGATGAACGGGACCGGATTGACATAGGTGTAAAGCCCGAGCGCGAGCGCGAAGATCGCGTCAATGGTCGCTTTCTGCTCCATGTATTCCGGCGCGACCGCGGCCACGGGCAGGTCGGGAATCGGCACGGCGAGCGCGGTCGAGACCGCGAGCAGCAGGTCCGCGAGCCGGCCGGTGTCGGTGCAGGCGCCGTAGCTGAGCACCGGCGGGATCTTCAACGCGGAGCAAATTTTCTTGAGCCCCGGCCCGGCCATCTCCGCGGCCTCGGGCCGGCATAGTCCGGCCACCTGCATGGCCGCGTTCCCGCAGCCCATGGAGAGGATCAGGATGTCGCGCTTGATCAATTCCTTGGCAATCGCCACGCTGTGAACATCCTGGCCGGAGTCGCGCAAGCTGGAGCACGAAACCAATCCGGCCACTCCGCGCAGGCTCCCGTCCTTGATCGCGCCCAGCAGCGGGTCGAGCGATCCGCCCAGCGCCGCCAAAATGCTCTCGGTCGAAAACCCTACCACCGCTTGGCCCGTCGGCAGGCCCGTGACCGGCTCGATGTTTTTCCGGCGCGCCGGAAAATTTTTGATGGCCATTTTCAGAAGCTTGGCCGCCTGCTTCTCGGCCTTGTTCGGCAGATAGTTCACCCGCTCGCTCACGCCCTCGAACGCGACCAGGTCGGAGAGCGGCGCCAGCTTGAACTTGTATTTCTCCGCGTAAGCCGGGTCAATCGGCATCGAGCAGTTCATGTCGCACGCGAACAAATCCACACACCCGCTCGCCAATACCGCTTCCTGCATCAGCCAGTTGCCAGTGTAGCCGTAGAATACCTCGTCCTGCTCCCAGCGCTGGATCATCTCCTGCCCGGTCTCGATGTTGGCGATGATGCGCAGGCCCTTGGCCCCCGCGGCTTGAGCCAGGTCCTGCCACTCCGGCTTACGCGCGAGCTGCACCATGGCGAAACCAAGGAATGGCTCGTGGCCGTTGGGGAGCACATTGACATAGTCCGGATCGAGCACGCCCAGGTCCACCCGCATCGGGTGCGGCTTGGGTATACCGAACATTATGTCCTGACAATACTCGTTCACGATCTGGCTCTGGTAGGCCATGGCCACGCCCAGGCGCATCGCCTTCAGCGCCAGGCTCACAAAATATCCGTCCACATTGGTCAGGCAGGACGAGGTGGCGAACATGATCTCGCCGTGGATGCCGCCCGGAAAAATGCCGAGCTTGCGCCAGAGTTCTTTGCGCTCCTGCGGGGCGAGCGCCTCCACGATTTCGCTCTCCCGGTCGTGCGGGCGGTTGAAGTCCTTCGTCACCAAGCCGCAGAGCCGGAGCGCGATGGTTTTTTCGTCGCCTTCAATGTTCACCCCCAGCCGTCCCGCGAAACTCTTCAGCTTTTCCGGTTCCTTGATCGAGAACGGGGTCTTGCCCTTGGCGGTCGCGGCCAGGGTCTTGATGGTTTCTTCGGCATGATACTGGTAGGTGCTCGCGCCCATCACATTGCGGAGCAGCATCATGCGCATCGCCATGCCGTCTCCCGTGATCCCGCACACCCCGCGTTTGTCTTTCGCAACCTCCGCGCGGCACGGGCCGTTCGAGCACAGGTCGCAGCGCACCCCGCCCATGCAGAACGCGCAGCGCTGGTCCGGGTTCGCGCCGAAACCCTGCGCCTCGTACCGGTCCCAGACATTGCTGATCCCGTCCCGTTTGATCCGCTCGTAAACTTTCAACACCGATTCATGATAAGAAATCCTCTCCTTGTCCATCATCTACTCCTTATAAAATTATTTTAGCGCGAGTGGTCACGTCCGATTTGTTCTTATCCAGAATTCCGAAAACCTCTCCTCCGCTCTCCCGTTCGCCAGATAGTCCTGCAACGCCCGGTCCAGGATCTCGACCAATTGCTCGGGCGTTTGCGCCTCCGCGATCACTTCCGCCAGATGCGGGCGCCGGCCCAGCTTGCCGGCCATCATGACGCGCACTCCCGCCGCGGAAAGTTTGATGCATGACTCCGGGCAAATGTCGCGGCATTTCACGCAGCCCAGGCATTTATTCAAAGCAAAGACCGGCGGATTATGATTAACCGTGATCGCCCGGTCCGGGCAAACCTCCACGCAGATCCCGCAGGAATTGCATGCCTCCCGTTCAACTCGCGGCTTAACAAAACCGGTCATCCCCGCTTCCGCAATCTGCGGCCGCGAGCAGGCATTGGGACAGCCCGAGATCGAGACATGGAATTTTTGGTAATGATAAATGGTGTCGCCCCGGACCCGGCTGCGAAGTTTTTCGGAAATGCCTTTTTTCCGCGCCCAGTCCTCCACCGCCTTTTTCCACACCTCCGTATCAATCAGCGGGTTCGGGCAGTTGCTTAATTTGTTGTGGCAGGTCTCGACCAAAACCATCTCGACCCCCGCCCGGTTCGGGACCGGCATCATCCGCTTCAATTCCGATTCCGACTTGCCGCCCATCACCGACTGGAAGCGCGCCTCGGCCTCTTGAAAATCCGCCAAGGTCACCCGGTTCCGGTTCTGCTTCTTCACCCGTTCCTCAACCTTCCGCCGCACCAGCGTCCGGACGAAGAACGGAACCTTCTGCAAGGCTTTCTCCGCGTCCTTTTCCCAGGTCAGCTTCGGCATGGTCATGCTTGGGGCAGGAACAGCTCGCGGGCTTTTTCTTTCCCGGTCTTGGTTTTGAAAACCTGGTCAATCAGCGCGGTTAGTTTTTCCTGGCCCAGGCCCGAGTGTTCTTCCGGCAGGTTCACCAGCCAGTCCGCGTCCCAGATGATCCGGAACTCGAGCGTGTCAATGTCCCTGGCGCTATGGTGATTAGCAATGATCTTGCAAACATGGTCAATCACTTCCGGGTCCAGCTTCAACTCCTGCAAAATCTTCCGCGCGATGGGCGGGCCTTCCAGCTCCTGATATTTGCCCGCGCTGGATTGGTGTTTCCGCTCCGCTTCCTGAATCCCGATGTCGTGCAAAATCGCCGCGCTGAAGATCACCTTGGGCTCGCCGCCCTCGCATGAGAAGAGTTCCTTCGCGTATTCATAGACCGTGAGCGCGTGCATAATCCGTTTGTGGTCGTTCCCGAAAACTTTTTTCATGGCTTCGATCAATTTTTTCGCGAGCAGAACCTGGTCCAGCCTCCCGCCCTCCACTCCGGGCAGGTCCGCCAGGCATTGCGCGGCCTGCGGACACCACTGTGCGCAGCTCAAATCAATCTTCGGGTTCTTGAACTTATAGCCGCACGACGCGCACCGACGCGTCCCCTCGTCTTTGAAAAATTCCACCGGCTTGTTGCACACCGGGCAAGGCGCCTCGAAAATGTCCCCCGGCTTCCAGTAGCGCGTATCCTGTCCCGGACATTTCATAACCCGGCCTCCGCTCCGCACCCGCACACCTCGCGGCTCTCGCACACCTCGCCCCGGATCGCGAGTTTGGTCAGCGTGAGCGGGACGGGCTTGCCCGATTCTTTTATCGCGCTGCTTACCAGTCTAACTAATCCGAAACAGCACGGCACTTCCATATATACCACCTCGACCTCCGCGATGTCGTTCTGCTTAAACAGCTCGGTCAACTTCTCCTGATAAAACGCCGCGTCGTCCAGCTTGGGGCAGCCGATCATCACCACCTTGTCCTTGATGAAGCGCCGGTGAAAATCCGCATACGCGAACGGCGCGCAGTCCGCGGCGATCAACAACTTCGCGCCCTGGAGGAACGGCGCGCTCACCGGCAGCAGCTTGATCTGGACCGGCCAGTTCGACAGCCGCGAGCGGGCCGGGCCCGCCGCCTCTTCCGTTTCATTGCACTCCGACTTGCGGGGCCGTTTCAGGTCCTGGACCTTCGAGCCCGGGCATCCGCACGCTGCCGCAGGCAGTGCCGGGGTCGCACTTTCCTTTTTCATGTGGCTGGCCACCGCCTGCTCGTCAAACGCCGCGGCTTCGCGATCCTCGATGATGATCGCCCCCTCCGGGCACTCGCCCAGGCACGCGCCGAGGCCGTCGCAGTAACTCTCGCTCACGAGCTTCGCCTTGCCGTCAATGATCTTGATCGCGCCCTCCGCGCACGCCTCCGCGCACAAGCCGCACCCGTTGCACTTCTCCTCGTCAATGCTTACGATGTTTCTTTTCATGTTTCCCTCCGTTCCCTACTGGGTATTGATGCTTGAATTCGGATAGTTTGGCGCCCGCCAGATAGTCCCGGAACTCCCGGTTCATCCTGACCAGCAAATCCCCGAGCACGCATTTCCGGCCCCGGCACACCCGGTTCTCCATCAGACAGTCCCGCGGCCTGAGCTTCCCCTCCATCGCCTCGTAGATTTCCAGCAGGGTGACCTCATTGCTTGGTTTCGCCAATTTATACCCGCCCCAGGGCCCGGGGGTCCCCCAAACCAGTCCCGCCTGCTTCAGCCGTTCCATTACCTTGTATAGATGGTGCGGCGAAACCTCAAGCGTTTCCGCGATCATCTTCATCATGGTTCGCCGACCCGGCCGCCCCGCCAGGAGCGCCAGCCCATGCAAAGCAATCGCGTCCGCCTCGCTGATCCTGAGCATTGTATCCATGTTTTCCTCCTATCCCGCCTGATTTTAGTATTCTAGTACTAAAATACTAAAATCAGGTTGATTGTCAAGCTCCGCGTGGCGTTGACGCTTTTGGCTGGATCGCTTCGCTAAAAGATTTATCCGAAAGAGAGACAATATGGATGGCTCTCCGCGCGGAGACCGGGCGCCTAAGCCGAGGGTCCATTCGCGCCGGCGGTTAGATTGCCGCCCGCGCGAGCAGCAGACCGAAGGCGCTTAAGGCCAAGCACTTCCCTCCCTTGGCGGTCGGGCCCGGCTTCCCGATCAAATTCGCCTTTTCCATCCGGCCCCGGCGCAAAGGAGCCGGCAGTTGGACAGCTCCGGATCAAGGGCGGCCCATCCGCTTTTTACGGGGTCACCGCGTCACTCGCTTAATCCGGAAAAGCGACAGCAAAAATTCCCTGTCCGCGGCTTATCTCTAATCCCTGCCCTGTCTTTTGCCTGATTTTAGTATTTTAGTGCTAAAATACTAAAATCAGGCCTAGGTCCGCAGGTTGAGGGAGTGTGGAGGTTTGAACGCTGGCAGGTGAAGGGAAACAATTGGCGGAGGCTGGGAGACCCGGGAGCCGGGGGCGGTGGTGAGGAGGCGGGAGAGGAAGAAAAGAAAAAAGGCTCAATCAATTTTAATATAAGGGAT